>NZ_JALUFF010000026.1 GCF_027052235.1 Thermococcus sp. | reverse complement strand
GTGGGCAGGGAGCAAGTACAAGCGCGAGTGCTACCTCCTCGTCAAGAGTCCGCTCGTGAGGCTGATGAAGGATTCCTTCTACAGGGGCTGGCTTGACAGTTTGAGGCTGTGAGGTGGTGAAGATGGCAGAACTCAAGCTTACCCCCGAAGAGGTTGTTGCCATTAGGGAGTTAGCAGAGGTCGCTCTGGCTCTCAAGAGGGGCGGAACCCTCGGGCTTCTCAAAGCCATGACCGAGAACGGCGACAAGCTCCTTGAAACGATAGCCGAGGAGAAGGCTCTCCTGAGGCTTCTTGGCGTTGGAAACGCCGCTCTGGAGCCGGTTAGAGAGCTCGAAATCGCCGAAGTTAGGGAGATAAGCTGGAACACCGAGGAGCTCGTTAGAGCGCTCCTCAAGGCTTTAGCGAAGACTGACCCGAAGGAAGTTCCCAAGGTCGGCATGACCGCTGCTTTGGGCTACCTCCGCGATGAGGACGTGCAGAAGGGCCTCGGCTTTCTCTTAGTCCTTGCGAAGAACCTAGGAGCTGCTCTAAACGGCAAGCTCTGACCCTTTCCTTCTTTTGGAGGTGGAACCTTGAGGGTTCTCTTCACCTATATGGGCGCTCCTACAACTGAGGATGAAATCGAGGACTTCATATTCCGCTTTCTCTATGATGTAAGGCACCACATAGGGCTCAACGTTCCCGGTGCTAAGGCGATAATCAAAGGCATCGTCAAGGCCCGCGCGAGACATGTTAGGAGCCACTACGAGGCAATAGGCGGTAAAAGTCCGCTTGTCGATTACATGACAGAGATAGCTAAGACTGTAAGCGAGAAGACGGGTCACGAGATAAGGCTCGGCATGTGCTACTCAAGGCCACTCCTTGAGGAACTTGACGGAGACTTCGATTTAGTCTTCCCGCTCTACCACGTCTACTCAAGCTCAACAACCGAGCGCTGTCTGGTCAAAATAAGGGAGCTCTTCGGCGAAAAGCCCTATGTAAAGGAGTGGTGGGAAAACTCGAAGTTTATCCGCTGGGTTCAGAGGAACATCGAAACCGGTCTGGAGGATAGCGGCTTTGAGGAGCCCTATGTGATCCTGAGCGTCCACAGCCTGCCGAAGAAGGTCATAGACGAGGGCGACCCCTACGAGAGAACCCACCTGAAGCTCGCCGAGAGGGTCATGAAGGCCTTCGACCTGCCTTGGGAGATTGCATTCCAGAGCAAGTTTGGCAAAGGCGAATGGCTCGGGCCAGCTGTTCCAGAGGTTCTGGAGAGGCTCAAATCGGAGGGAGTTAAAGAGGTTCTCGTTTACCCGCTCAGCTTCATAGTCGAGAACATCGAGACGCTTTACGAGCTTGACATCGAGTACAAGGAGGTCGCCGACAGGCTCGGCCTGAACTACTACCGGGCCAAACTGAACCACCGCGACCCTCTGTTGAGCGAGGCGATATCGGAGGTGATTGAGAATGCCCTTAACGAGAACTGAAGGTATGGGGGTGATTGGTATGGAGAGGTTCACCAACGCTTTCATAGCCTACATAATGGGCTTCGTCGGTGGAGTCCCCCTGATACTCATGAAGGACACCGACGAGTTCACCAAGATACACGCGGCTTACTCAAGCGTCATGGGCTTCTTCGCGTGGCTTGCCTTTATGGCCCTCTGGCACATGCCGATGGTGAACCCCAACTACCCGCACTTCGGTCCGGCTCTTTACGTAGCCTACGCCTGGTTCGTCTACGCGATCTTCGGCATGTACACATACATGAAGGGCAAGCTGTACAGGATTCCGGGAATTGAGGGGATGGCGAAAGGTCTAATAAGGGCTCTCTCCAATGCAGTGTGAGGGATGGTAATGAGAAAACCCGCGGTAGCGTTCCTTCTAATCACCGCCCTACTTCTTCCCACAGTTTTTGCCAATGCCCCAGATAATTTCATGAGTTCCTTCATCAAGGCCATCAACACCGGCAACTACTCACTGATAGAGCCCTACATGAGCGATGAACTGAGGGCACAGTTCACGGAGGAGTACTTCGACCGGATAAGGGAGTTCACGCTCAAGAACTACGGGGAGCTGAAGGGCTACACCTACGTCAAAAACGAGACCTCAGGTAATCTTTTCAGAATTGAGTACCGCGTAGAGGCTGAGAAGGGCTCCTTCCCGGTTCTGCTGGCTTACAGAGATGGGAAGCTCGTGGGAATCGCTCTGGGTGTGAAGGCCAGACCGAATCCGACGGGCATGCTCCTCACGATGCTCGGAGCCCTAATCGTGCTCGCCCTCGTATGGCCATTTAAGAGGCCCGAGGTCTCGGAGCTCATACTGGGCTCTGGAATAGCCCTTGTCCTCGCGATAATAATCCCGTTCTACTCGATAGTCTCACTCCTTCTCCTGAGCTCCCTTCAGGCAAGGGCCTTTACCGTCGCCTTCCTCTCTGCTATCACGATTGAGGGCCTGAAGTTCTACTTCTCAAGAAACAGGGACGGCCTTTCCATAGGTCTCGGCATTGGAATCGGCCAGTACGTCCTCCTCGCAATAGGAACCTTTGTTGCCACGAACTTCATAATGAAGCTCCCGGTTTCCTTCTCGGGGGGCCTAGCCTACGCCTTCCTTGAGGCACTTCTCTTCACGGCCTTTCACGCCCTGAGCGGTCTGGCGTACTCCAGAAAAGGCATCAAGCCGTTCCTGCTCTTTGCCACCTTGGAGATCGTCGTCCTCTACCTCATGGGAGTCGGGAGCTACGGCCCTGCCATCGGAGTTCTGGCGCTTTCGGCGGGAGTTGCATGGATGGGAGGTGGCTCCGTTGGAATCACTGGACGAAAAGCTCGTTGAGGCCCTTGAAGGGAGCGTTGAGCTGGCCAAAAAAATCGGGGAGTACATCATTAAGAGTGGGGGAAAGAGGATAAGGCCGAGGATAACCCTTGCAGTGTCCGAGGGGTTGGGCCTTAGAAGGGACGACGCCCTCGACCTCGCCTCTGCCGTTGAACTCGTCCACACCGCCAGTCTCGTCCACGATGATGTAATTGATCTGGCGGAAAAGAGAAGGAACAGTCCGACGGTTGTGATGCGCTGGGGCCCGGAGCTTGCAGTCCTAACCGGGGACTTCCTCTTCGTGAGGGCCCTGAGGATAATAGCCTCCAAGAGGGTCGAGATGGTGGACTACGTTGCCGGGGCTGTTGAGGAGATGGTAAAGGCGGAAATCCTTCAGGAGGCCGTCAGGGGAAGCGTTCACCTTGATGTAGATACATACTATAAGATAATAGACGGAAAAACGGGCAGGCTCTTCGGGGTTGCCTTCGCCCTTCCGGCTTACTACCTCGGGAAGCCCTTCTGGCGGGAGCTTGATAAAGCAGGAATCCTAGTCGGAAGGGCCTTTCAGATAGTTGATGACGTCCTCGACTACTTCCCGGGAACCGGTAAAGACCGCTTCAAGGACTTGCTCAACGGTAAAACGACCCTGCCCTTAATCTTCTACACGGAGAGGTTCGGCTCGTCACTCGTGGAGAAGGCCCTTAGGGAGCCGGGCGAAGAACTGCTCCTTGAGCTCTTCGAGAGGATGAGAGAGGCCGGAGTCTTTGGCGAGGCGATTGGTATGGCCAGGGGCTTTCTGGAAGAAGCCGTTGGCATAATAAAGGGTCTTCCATTCAACTCGGGGAAGGTGGTTGACCTGCTTTCGGACTACTTTGGGAGAGCCTTTGAAAAGTTTGAGAAAACTCACGCCTGACCTATCGGATTTCGCCGGTGTCCACAATAGTTCAAAGCACTTTCGGGAAAAGACGAAAAAGTTTAAAAAGGTTCGTTAGACAAACCTAATGGATTTTAACGGAGGGGGAGCCATGATAGGCCTTCTCGCGACGCTTGCCTTTGCAGTGCCCCTTGCCGGTGGAATCATCCTGTTCAAGCTCGACGAGAGGAAAGCGGACGTCCTAATGCTCTCCTCCTTTGCACTCGCGATGGTCTTCCAGCTCTGGGTTGCCGGCCTCTACGTCCTCAACCACTTCGGGGAGAGCCTCCACTTTGCCTATCTGAAGAGCGCCCAGTTCGGCGAGGTCTACGGTATCATAATCGACCCGATGAGCGTTTTAATCGGCACCGTCGTTGCTGTCGCTGGCTTCATCTTCATGTTCTACGGGATGGAATACATGAGCGAGAGGAACGTCGGGCATCCCGGTGGGAAGGGGAGAGGTCTCTTCTACGCGTGGATGACCCTCTTCGAGGGGGCAACCCTCGGCTTCGTTTACTCTTCCACCTTTCTGAGTCTCCTCATCTTCTTCGAGCTGATGGGTTTGGCATGTTGGGGTGTTGTGAGCTACTACAACACTCCCCAAGCGAGAAGGGCCGGCTTCAAGGCTTTCATAATCCCGAACGTTGGCGCGATGA
Organism: Thermococcus sp.; assembly: GCF_027052235.1. Lineage (NCBI taxonomy): Archaea > Methanobacteriati > Methanobacteriota > Thermococci > Thermococcales > Thermococcaceae > Thermococcus > Thermococcus sp. The sequence goes on along the minus strand of NZ_JALUFF010000026.1, from coordinate 11,288 downwards.
TAGGCTTCTATTCTGCGATATACATCGGCCTCACCCAGCTCCACGATCTAAGTCTCTTCTCCCTCTCTCACGTCTCCGATTCGGTTAAGCCCTGGCTTTTCATAGCGCTCCTCTTCGCAGGCTACACCAAAAGCGCCCAGTTCCCGACCTACTCGTGGATTCCCGACGCGATGGAAGCTCCAACCCCGGCGAGCGCTTTTCTCCATGGTGCGGCGATGGTCGAGATGGGCGTTTACCTCGTCGCGAGGGTTCTCCAGTTCATAGGGCATCTGCCAACGTGGGTGTTTTATTTTATGGCGGTAATGGTCTCGGTAACGCTCCTCATACCGATCCTTAACTATCCCGTCCAGAAGGACGCCAAGAGGCTACTCGCTTACTCGACGGTGGCTGAAGCCGGAATAATGTTCGTCGGCCTAACCTTCGCCTCCCTCGGTCTGGACGTCGGCCTTAAAGCCTCCATGTTCCAGCTGACAACACACGCCTTCATCAAGGGATTAGCTTTCCTTACCGCCGGAACCTTCACCTACTCCCTTGGGACCCTTGACCTGAGGAAGATTAGTGGTCTGAAGGAAATCCTCCCCATCAACGGCCTTTCCTGGGGCGTTGCACTGCTCGGGCTCGCAGGTCTCCCCCCGATGGCGATAGCCTTCAGCAAGGCCGAGCTTTTGACGAGTCTCAAGGCTTTGCACATAACTGACTTCGCATGGCTCCCAATCCTGATGCTCCTCACGGATTCGGCGGTCTTCCTCTGGGTCGGGATGAAGTGGATAACGAGGAACGTTTTCGGAAAGCCCTCTGTGGAGGATGCCAGAACCCACTGGATAATCACAGCCTCCCTCGTGACCCTCATAATACTGAGCCTCGTCTCGGCTTATCTAGCGTATCCCCTCGTTGAGGAGATAAACTTCTACTGGGGGGTCGGGCAGTGAACCCTGTTTACATCCTTGAGACATCGGTGGGCCTCTTTGGCATCGCTTCGCTCGTCGGTCTCTTCACCGGCAGGAAGGGAACCTACCTGATAACCCTGCTCGCGTCGCTCCTCCTCTTTCCGGTCTCCATGGAGGGGATAAGGGGCTTCACCGGTGAGGTCTTCGAGTTCCTCCCCACGAGCATAGCCGTTGACCCCTTCTCGGCCCTCTTCCTCCTCGTTCTGGCCTTTCTCTCTTCAGCACTCTCCCTCTACCTCCTCGAATACGAGGTGAGGGGTAGCGACCGCTTCCTTTCCATGGGGACGAACATGGCCCTCCTCTCGGCGGTTCTCCTCGTTTCTACCGACAACCTTGAGAGGCTGACCCTCGCCTACGAGCTCTTCGCGGTCTTTACCGCGGTAATCGTCCTCGCCTCCGAGACAAGACGCTCCGGAAGGAGTGCGTGGCGCTACCTCGTGATGACTCAGGTCTTCGGCATAATCCCCTTGCTCATAGCGACGGCCCTCGCCTACAGCGCCGTTGGAGACCTTCATCACCTCACGATTCACGGCCTTCGGGAAAATATAGAAAAGCTCCCCGTTGGCCTTTGGTTGCCCTACTCCCTCTACCTCTCAGCTTCTCTCGTCAGGAGCGGGGCCTTTCCCTTCAACTCGTGGGTTCCGCGTGCTTATCGCTCGACGCCGAGCCCCTTCGTCCCGGTCTTCATTATCGGGGAGGGCCTCGGCCTCTACCTCCTTCTAAGGGTAGCCGTCTTCGCGCTCCCGCCGAGCCGGGTTCTGGGCTACGTCGTGGCCTTCCTTGGAGCGGTCACGACCTTCGCGACCCTCTACTCCTTCAGGGAGATACGGCTGAAGAGGAAGTTCGCCTACCACAGCATTATGGACGTCGGGGTGTCCTACTTCGCCCTCGGCGTTGCCCTCGTCCTTTGGGGCTCGATGGCCGGCACGGTGGCCCTAATCGGTGCCCTCCTTCACTCCCTCTACCAGATGATTTATAAGAGCTCAATATTCTTCGGTCTTGGTGCCATAGAGCACTACGGGGAAGAGCCGAACATATGCTCCCTCAGAAAGCTCCTTAAGGGACATGTCGTTTCCCTTCTGATAGCTCTCTCCGCCTTTTCCATGGCCGGCTTCCCGCCCCTAGCATCATTCGTGAGCAAGTGGCTGATTTATCAGGGTGCCATGTCGAGCATGGACGTCCTCCTCTGGCTGATGGCCGTTACGGTGGCCTTCCTCGGCATCTTCCCCCTCGCTTCCATACTTCAGGTGAGGCGCATCAACAGGTTGCTCTGTAAAAGGGAGGTCGAAAGAGAGGAGATTCCCCTCCTGATAAGGGGCGTCGTCGGCCTCGTCTCCCTAACGGGCTTTATAGTGGCGGTCTTTCCCTTTATGGTTCTCCTGTGGTTCACTGGTGCCCTTGAGGAGCTCCCGATACCCTTACCCCACAGCCCCACGGAGCTGTTCTTCGCCAGCCCATCCTCCTTCCTGGCTATTGGCTTCCTTATCCTGGGCGCGATAGCGGGCTGGAAGGTCGGCAAGGTGCCGACTGAGAGGGTCAGTGAGCTACTCCTGATATTCTACAACGTGGGCGACATACTCTACGAATCGGCGGATTTCTTCGTCGAGACGGGGAAGAAGGCCTACATCAACTACGTCCTGCCCGTGATAAAGGTCATCCCGAGGCACGAGCTTCCACTAATCAAGGACTACGACGATGCCCTCGATTACCCGGTCAGGCACCTCGACGAGGCCATTTTCATGCCCCTGATAAGGGCCGTTCAAAGGATCGCCCTCTGGGGTAAAGGCAGGAACCTCGACATGAACGCTCTAATAAGCGGTTTTGCCATAGCAATGGCCCTCTTAATAGTCCTCCTGGGGGTGTTTGCATGAACTTCGAGGCGGTATTCCTCAAGGTTCTCTACTCTGCGGCGGTCATATACACCTTCGCCTTCGTCCTCTATGGCATAAGGGCCATAAAAGGCCCAACAACGGCGGACATAATCCTGGCTGTTGACTGCCTTTCCTTCGACATGGCGGCCTTCATGGTCGTTTTGGGGATTTACTTCAAGTCGATAATGCTCGCCAGCGGTGCCATAATCCTCTCCCTCTGGGCCTTCATGCTGGACATCTACTACACCAAATACGTCCTATACGGGGAGGTGGAGGTATGATAGAGGAGGCCATCTTCGTCATAGGCTCAATAGCGATACTCCTCGGGGCCATCTACGACCTAATAGCTGCGATAGGCCTCCTCCGCTTTCCCGACTTCTACATGAGAATCCACGCGGCAACCGTGGGAACGATAGGCGGTGCGGCTTTGCCCGTCTTCGGTGCCGGGTTGGTGGCACTTGTGTATCACCCCCTCGGGGAGCAGAGGTTCTTTATGGCTGGCATAGCCTTTACCGTCGGAATCCTGATACTCATAATAGCCCCCACCGGTTCCCACTCCCTCATCTCGGCCGTATACTTTGGAAAGATAGGGAGGAAGCCCGAGCTGGTGGTTGACCAGCTTGAGGAAGACCTGCCAAAGAGGAGCGACGTAGCGGAGCTCGTGAGGGAGCACGAGGAGCTTCCGGGTGAGGAAGAGGAACCCAAGTTCTCCTTCAGGAGGCTGAGGAGATGATAGAGCTCCACCTGATAATCCTGGCCATAGTGGTTTCCTTCGGCTTCGTGTTCAGCTATCTTGCCATGAAGGAGCACGACCTCCTGAAGGCCCTGGCTTTAAGCTCAGTGCAGTCAACATTCTTCGCCCTCGGCTTTTACATTCTAGCTGCCCCCGACATAGTCTTAGCATACCTCGCCATAGCGGTCGGAGCCTACACGGCACTCGTCATCCTCGCGATAAGCAAGACCGAGAGGTACGAGGTGGGAGAATGAAGAGGGATGCAATCGTCGCGGTTTCATTCCTCCTTGCGTTCCTGCTCATAGCCTACGCCGTAACGGCCAGAAACGTCCTCGGCCTCGGTGGGGCTGAACTAAGGCCCCTCGGCGAGTTCTACTTAAGCCATTCCTTCGCCCACGAAGGCTTAACAAGCCACAGCCCCGAAGTGGTTACCGCAATAGTCTGGAACTACCGCGGCTTCGATACGCTCTTCGAGACCTTCGTCTTCTTTTTGGCCATAATGGGTGCCTTCAGCGTCCTCAGACTTACGGGGGAGCAGGTGAAGCTCGTAAGGGAGATGGAGGCGAGGGAACCGCACAGGCAGATGGACATCATAGTGCGCGCAACGACCAAGCTCGTCGTCGTAATGATAGTCTCAATCTCTGCCTCGATAGCCCTCCACGGGCACCTGACTCCGGGCGGTGGCTTCCAGGGTGGTTCTGCAATGGCTGTGGCAGCGTTGCTCCTCTTCGCGGCCTTCAGCAAGTTCACCCTTGAGAGAAAGGGGCTCACACTAAAGCACACGGTTTCCGCCTATGCCCTCGGCCTGGCGTTAATACTCGCGACAGTTTTGGCCCCGGTCTTCTTCTACGGTGGAAAAATCCTTGAGATAAACCTCTTACCCGGGGAAACGGGTCTCTTCAACCTCGATGTCGGCGAGTACACGGCGGTTACCTTCGGTTTTCTCACCGTGTTCCTAGTCCTCGGTGTTTCGGAGTGGATATTCAAGACCGTCCTGAGGGGTGAGACCCATGATTAACGTCCTCCTAGCTTACATCACCATAACGCTCTTCGCGATGGTTCTCCTCGGCATCTACGGAGTCGCCACCCGCTCGAATCTGATAAAGAAAATCATCATGCTCAACATCATGGGAGATGCGATAAACATGCTCTTCATCCTCATCGGCTACCGCCTCGTCTTCCCGGTCTTCCCGCCGATATACGAGAAGCACATAACCTTTCAGGAGTTCCTGAGCAGGGCCGTTGACCCGGTTCCGCAGGCTTTGGTGCTCACAGCTGTCGTCATAGGCATGGCGATGAACATACTCCTAACAACCTACGCGATACAGTTCTACCGCCTCCACGGAACGGTTGATGCAAGGGACATAGCTGAAATCCTCGGGGGTGAGGGTGAATGAACATCCTCAGAAGGTTTTCTCCGGCGACTTTCGCCATAGTCCTCGCCGTTTACCTCTTCTACACCGGTTCGGCGAGCGAGTACGACCTGATAACGGGTTCAATAGTGGGGCTAATCGTTTCCTTCCTCGTCGGCCACTGGCTTGTTGAGAACGAACCCAAGTTCTTCTCTCCTATGAGGTGGCTCTACGCGATAATCTATGCCCTCCGCTACTTCTTCGTTGAGGAGACCAGAACACACATCGACGTGGCCAAGAGGGTCTTCACTCTGAGGGCCAACCCGGGAATAGTTAGAATCCCGCTTGAAGTCGAGAACGAGTACGGCAAGGTTCTCGTTGCCAACTCGATAACCAACACCCCGGGAACGATAGTGGTGGACATAAGCGACGACGGGAAGTGGCTCTACGTCCACTGGATTGACGTTTCAACGCTCGACGAGAGGGAAGTGAAGGAGAACGTTGTTGCCTACTTCGAGGACTACGCGAAGAAAATATTCGACTGAGGTGATAGAATGGAGGTCGGAATCGTCCCGGTCATACCGCTCGGCTTCGCCTTCTTCCTCCCGTTCACGGCGATGCTGGCAGGAAGGAGGAGAAAGGTCGTCATAGGCTACGCCATCACTGCCCTCACTGTCTCGTTCCTCTCGGGCACCTGGCTCTTCAGGGAAGCCTTCTCGTCGGGTGAACCGCTGGTGTACCCCTTTGGAAACTGGATTGCACCGATAGGTATAGTCTTCGAGGTTGACAGGCTCTCGGCCACTCTCGTCCTTACAGCGACTTTCGGCTTTCTGCTGGCCGGTCTTTACTCGGCCCTCTACATAAGAACCCACGGACTTGAGTTCTTCTACACCTTCCTCCTGGGCCTTGAGGCCGGTGTCCTCGGGGCGTTTATGACGGGCGACGCCTTCAACGCCTTCGTCATGCTTGAGGTCATAGGCGCGAGTGCCTACGCCATAGTCGGCTTCTACCGCAGCAGGAGCGAGGCCATCGAAGGTGCCTTCAAGTACGGTATCAGCGGTGCCGTAGCTACGAGCCTCTACTTCCTGGCCCTTGGCTTCATCTACGCCTCCTTCGGAACCCTCAACATGGCCGACCTCAGCGCCAAGTTCCACGGGATTTCCTTCCCCGTTACCACGAGGGTTCTCGGAGACCCAACCCTTGCCCTCGCCCTTTTCTTCGCGCTAACTCTCTCGATGGTCATAGTGAAGAGTGCAATCTTCCCGGGCCACTACTGGCTCCCGAGTGCCTACAGAGGTGCGCCAATACCCGTTGGCGCTGTTCTGAGTGGCTTCGTCGAGGTTGTCGGGATTTATCTCCTGGCCAGATACACATACACGCTCTTCCACGGCCTGCCCTTCTGGAACGCCCTGTCCATAGTCTTCTTCACCCTCGGAACCGCCACCGCCTTCCTCGGTTCCGTTATGATGCTCGTCCAGAGGGACATGAAGGGGCTGATAGCCTACTCCACAATACTCCACATGGGCTACCTCTTCATGACCCTCGGGGTTGGGAGCCGGCTGGCACTTATGGCGATAGACTTCCACATCGTCAACCACGCTATAGCGAAGATGCTCCTGTTCTTCACCGCTGGCGCCTTTATCTACAAAGCCGGGGGGACGGACATAGATGGACTGGCTGGAATTGGCAGGAAGATGCCCCTAACGACCTTTCTCTTTGGCGTTGCCGTCCTCAGCCTCGTTGGCGTTCCGCCCCTCAACGTCTTCTTCAGCAAGATGCTTATCTACGATGCCCTCCTTCAGGTCAGCCCCTGGCTGGCCTCGGTGGTGATAATAACGAGCGCCATAGCGGCGTGGGCCTACTTCAGGCTCTTCGTAACCCTGTGGCGTGGAAGGGCCGTGGAAGACCATCACGGACACGAAGAGGGTGAGGAGCGCGATGAGGCGTGGGGGCTGGCGTTGATAAGCCTTGTCCTGGCAATCCTTGTTATCGGCCTCGGCCTCTTCGCGCCGGTTGTGATAGACAGGTACTTCCACCCCGCATCACTTCAGGCAATGGACTGGCAGGGATACATAAATGCCGTGAAGAAAATCGCAGAAGCAACGTTTCATTAGATTTTTTAGTTTTTCAGCAATCTTTTTAGGATGGGTTGAGTATCAGGTGTGGTAAAAGGTGGTAAGGAATGAACGCCCCCTTTCCCCCGATAAGGCGTGGCCCCCTCAGGGAAAGCAGGGCTTTAAAGCCCGAGGATGCCCAAAAGGCCATAGAGCTGGTTAAAGAGGCCCTTCCCCTCTTCAGGGCCGGGAAACCGATAATTCATCCGGACCACGTGGACGTTCCGGTTCTCTACCTCGACTTTGCCATAGACAGGGTTCACTACGATCCCAGAACGGGAAATCCTTCCCCCAAGGGGGCTCCCCCGCACACCGAGCCCTCTCCAGAAGGCGCCAGGGAAAGTGTTGAAAATGCCCTGAAAGAGGCCAGAGTTCTCGATGGTGCGGAGTTCAGGGAACCTGAGGACTGCTGGGTGGTTCCGGTTGCGTGGAGAGGGTTTATAATTCTCCACGCCCGCGTTTCGAGGGATGGAAAAGAGCTGATTCCCGACTATCACCTCACCGAGGAGGTAAGGAGACACGGTCTCTAAGCTGAGAGGGCTCATAGCAAGGGAATGGTTCCTGACGGTTCTCCTCGTTCTCTACCTACTGCTGATGCTCCTTGATAGCTCGCTCCCAGAGAAAACGGTCGGGCTGGTGGACTGGGGGAGTTTAAGCCTGATAACGGCGTTGATAATAACGTCCAAGGGGCTGGAACTTTCGGGGATATTTGGAAAGATTGCTCCGAAACTCGTGAGGAAATCCAGGGGCTCGGGCAAAAGGCTCCTGTTCTTTCTCCTGCCGAGTATAGCAGTTTCCTCAGCCTTCATAATGAACGATACTTCAATGCTAGTTTTTATCCCCCTTGTTGTGGTTCTGTCCGAGCTATCGGGCATGAACAAGGCCAAAGCGGTAACGCTCTCCGCAATCTCGGCGAACGTAGGTTCCGCGCTAACACCAATAGGCAACCCTCAGAACGTGATAATCTGGCATAGGTATGGACTCGGCTTCACGGCCTTTACGTTGGGAATGCTTCCCTTCGTTCTCCTCTGGCTTGGAATCCTCCTGACGTTTGTTCTTGGCGGGAGCGAGGAGAGGTTAACGATTGAGTCGATTCCCAGTGTATCTTTTCGAAAGGATACGTTCCTGATTTCGCTCTTACTTCTCATCACAAACGTTTACCTCGGCGAAACTGGAAGGCATTACCTCGCGCTTCTCATCACGCTGGCGGTGTTCCTTGTGTTTGAAAGGGGAGTTCTCCTCGGCTTTGACTGGGCCCTCGTTCTGACGTTTGTCTTTATCTTCGCGGATTTCAATGAACTGTCGGTTCTCTTTCAGAGTTCCAGAATCTATCTCCCCACGGGTGGAGTGAGTTTAATTCTCGCCTCTGCTGGCCTGAGTCAGGTAATCAGCAACGTTCCCGCGACGGTGGTCTTTCTGAACTCAACTCCACAATGGCTTCCCCTCGCGGTTGGGGTAAATGCCGGGGGAAACGGGCTCGTAGTGGGCTCCTTCGCAAACCTTATAGCGATTAGAATAGCCAGAATTTCAGTAAAGGACTTCCACAGGTATTCGGTCCCGTACTTCCTCCTGTCCCTTGCGGTGGCCATCATTGCGTTTGGTTTTTAAACCAAGCCTCGGTTCTTAAACCATGCTCCTCCACATCGGAATCGACGACACTGACTCACCCAACGGCATGTGCACCACTTACCTCGGCGCGCTCCTCTACCGGGAACTCTCAAGGATAGCCGAGCCTATCGACCTGCCGAGGCTGATAAGGCTCAACCCCAATATCCCGTACAAGACGCGCGGTAATGGAGCAGTGACGATGAGCTTTGAGGCGGACGAGGAGGATATTTCCGAGATTAAGAACCTCGTTCTGTTCTACGTCAACCAGCTCGCCGATTTTGAGCACGAGAACACGAACCCCGGCGTGGCTTTCCTCGAAGGGAAAGTTCCGGGGGAGCTCCGCGAGTTCTCACTTAAAGCCCTACGGGAGCACGTTACGATTGAAGAGGCAGAGGAAGTCGCCAGAAGGGTTGGGGCTGAGGTTTTCAAGTTCAAGCTCGGGAGGGGAATAATAGGCGCCCTCGCCTCGATAGGCTATCAACTCAAGCGCTTCACCTACGAGCTTTTAGCATATCGCGAGCCTGAAAACTGGGGAAAGCCGAGGAGAGTAAACCCGGAGAGCGTCTTTTTGGCCGATAAATGGGCCTACCCCTTCAGTTACGACAACGTTGACCCCTACAAGAGGAGCGTTTTAATAACGCCCCACGGCAAAGACCCCGTTCTGGTGGGGATCAGGGGTATTGACAAGGGGAAAGTTCTCCAGGTCTTCGAGCGCGTTGAGTTCGGAGAGCCGGTCGCGTTCTACCAACTCTACAAGACCAACCAGAACACCGACGACCATCTTGCTCCGAAGAAAATTGGCGAGCTGAGGCTCTACGACAGCGCGGTCGTGAGGGGCAGAGTTGCGAGAGAATACTGGGAGCGCGGGAGGCACGTTTTCCTTGAGATTGAGGACGAGACAGGAAAGATTCGCGTCGCTGCCTTCGAGCCGACAAAGAAGTTCAGAAATTGGGTTAGAAAGCTCCTGCCGGGCGATGAGATTATCGCTGCCGGCGGTGTCAAGGAGCACGAGGGAGTCCTAACGCTCAACCTTGAGAAGTTCTACCCTGTCAAGCTCGTCCCAAAGATTGAGTATAAGAAGCCGAAGTGCCCGAAGTGCGGGGGGACGATGAAGAGCAAAGGGAATTATCTAAAGTGCAAGCGCTGTGGTTTCAAAATGCCAAAGAAGCTGGTTCCGGTTGAGGTGCCTCGTGACTTGGAGAGGAAAATCTACGAGGTTCCACCCGATGCAAGGAAGCACCTGTCGAAGCCCTTGGTTCTTCCGGGAGGGGAGGAAAAGTTGTTGGAGCTTTTGTGAGTTCTGACACCAAAAACCCTTTATAGAACAGCTCCGCAGGGACTTTGGGCCATTCAAAGATGGCTGCATGGGGATACTCCTCTATGGCTCATACGCTAAAGGAGAGGCAACAAAGCGGAGCGACGTTGATATCTGTTTGGTAAAACCAAAGCCGGGGACTTACGAGATGGTTCTTGAAAAGCTCGGTGGAAAGTACGACGTGAAGGTCTTCGAGGAGCTTCCGCTCTACATCCAGATAGAGGTCATCAGAAACCACAGGATAATCTATGGCGACGAGCTTGAGCTTTCCGAGTACTTTTACCGGTTCAGGAAGCTCTGGAAAGACATGGAGCACCGTATCAAGGAGAACCGGTTCAAGAGCGTGAGGGAGAAAGTAAAACTCAGGAGGCGTGCCCGTGAGAAGGCAAAGGTACTTGGAAAAGCTTGAAAAATTTGAGGAAGAGTATGAGTTCATAAAAGTCATGAGATAAAGGACGATGTCACGCTCAGGGCACTCCTGTATTCGCTCCAGGTGTGCGTGGACGTTGCCATGGACATCGCGGCGATGCTGACAAAGGATTTGGGCGTAACAGTCGAGGACGACTACACGAACATAGCGAGGCTTGAGGAGAAGGGGGTTCTCAGCGGGAGTGAGGCGTCGCTCCTGAGGGCTTACAACGGTCTGAGAAACGCCATAGTTCACAAGTACGACGGGCTTAACTTAAGATTGGTCAAAGAGGGCCTGAAGAGGATAGACGAGCTGTATGAAGTGGTTTTGAAGCTCGTTGAAGAGTACGAGAAGCTTGAAGACTAACTCAAAATCCCACTATCTATAAACACCGTTCTCACATGAGGACGATATGCACGCATATCGTTCAGAAAGAAGAACGAAGGAAGTTTAACCCCTTCATCACCTTCCACACCAGTAGCGGGAAGACAAGCGTGGCATCGGCCCAAATCTCGACGTAATCGGCCTTGGCCCTTATCTTGCCCCAGCTGACCCCTTCACTCGGCGGTGCACCGCTCAGCGAGCCGTCCCAGGGAATGGCGGTAGTTATATAAATCGCGTAGTCCGTTCCACCCCTGAAGAGGTTGGCGTTGATTATGGCGTGCTTTGGAAGAGAGCCACCGAGGATTATCGAGGCGGTCTCCTTGGCGGTAACAGCTAAGTTGTTGAGCTTCACTATGTCATTGGCGATGTCTATGACGAGTTCCCTGTCCCCGCGCTCCTCTTTGAAGAAGTAGAGCATGTCGCCGATGGAGCCGTCGGTGATGGCCGGACAGAATATCGGGACGTTCCTCCTGTAGGCCCAGTAGATGATCGAGCGCTCCTTCTCCTTCCCGAGCTTCTCGTCCATGTATTTACCAAGCTCGTAGATGAACTCGC
>NZ_JALUFF010000025.1 GCF_027052235.1 Thermococcus sp. | reverse complement strand
CCCAAAGGTGTCCTCCCCGAGGGCATCGGTCGCGTAGAGAACCTCTATCGCGCTCTCGCTCTCGTCCCTCAACCTTTTCTTCATCAGTTCGTCGAGAACCTCGCTCAAGACCCTCGCAGAGGCCCCTGCTAGGATTCCGGCCAGCTCGGCCTTTCTCACGGTGTCGCCCTCGATGACTATCATTCTCCTGTGGAACTTCTCGAGCGCCTGAGCGAGGGCGGTCTCGGTGAGCTTGAGTATCTCGTCCTTAACCTTCTCGCCCTTGGCGTAGTCTCTCACTTCCTTATCGAAGCGGACCTTGACGGTCATCTCTCCTCCCCGGATAAAAGGGAGAATGGGGATTTAAAAAGGTTGGGCGGTCTCCATCTCGATAATTATCGAAATGCTAAGCTTTTATACGAAAAGGGCAAAACTATTTCGGTGGTCCTAATGCCGAAGGGTCTAACCGAGAAAGACCTTGGAAAGTTTAAGCTCGTCGGAAACATCGACGCGTTCAGGAGAAAGCTCGTCTTTCAGGTGACGGAGATAAACGTCGAGAAGGACGACTACTTCTCAAGGCTCTACCTCTATGATGGGAGGAAGGTCAAGCCCTTCACCTCTGGAAAGAAAGACGGGAACCCGCGCTTCTCACCGGACGGGAAGCTGGTGGCTTTTACCTCGAAGCGCGATAAGGAGAGCAAGGAGGCCGAGCTCTACGTTATTCCAACCGACGGCGGAGAGGCGAGGCTCTTAACGAAGTTCAAGTATGGAATACAGAATCTCCGCTTCACGGAGGACGGGAAGAGCATAGCGGTTGTGACGCCAATAGACGTCGAGAAGAAGCCCAAAGATGATGTCCACGTCATCAAGGAGATCCCATTCTGGTTCAACGGCGTCGGCTGGGTCTACGGGAAGAGGAGCGTTGTTTATCTTGTGGACGTTGAGACCGGACGGAAGAAGCGCCTGACGCCGAAGAACCTTGACGCATCTCAAATCCGCTTCCACAAAGGCAAACTCTACTTTGTAGCTCAAGAAGACCGTGAAAGGAAGCCGATGGTCAGCGACCTCTACGTCCTTGAGGGCAGGAAGGCGAAGCACCTGACTCCAGGAGAGTGGAGCGTTAGCGACTTCATTCCGCTTGAGGACGGAACATTCATCCTCAAGGCCAACACTCGCGAGCGCGGAATCCCGACCAACACCCACATCTACCACTACGACCCCCAGACCGGCGAGATGAGGAAGCTCACGAAGGACCTCGACCGCTCGGCATACAACTCCCTAAACTGCGACGTCCGCGGGAGCCAGAGGGCCGAGCTTGTCTTTAAGAACGGCTGGGTTTATTACGTTGCTACTGACGGCCCGAGGGCCAACCTCTTCCGCGTTAACCTCGACGGAAAGATAGAGCGTGTTGTCGGTGGAGACAGGAGCGTCGAGAGCTTTGCAATCGGCGACTACATAGCATTCACAGCACAAGACGCGGTCACCCCAACTGAGCTTTACACACTTAGGGACGGGAAGGAGAGAAAGCTCACCGAGTTCAACGGCTGGATAAGGGAGTACACACTCTCCCGGCCCGAGCACTTCACGGTTAAGGCCAGCGATGGGATTGAGATAGACGCGTGGGTTATGAGGCCCGTTGGCTTTGAGCCCGGGAAGAAGTATCCGGCAGTTCTTGAGATCCACGGCGGGCCGAAGACTGCTTACGGCTACTCCTTCATGCACGAATTCCACGTTTTGACGGCTAAAGGCTTTGTGGTAATCTTTTCCAACCCTCGCGGAAGCGATGGTTACGGCGAGGAGTTCGCCGACATAAGGGAGCACTACGGGGAAAGGGATTATCAGGACCTGATGGAGGTCGTTGATGAGGCCATTAAGCGCTTCGACTTCATTGATCCGGAGAGGATAGGCGTCACCGGCGGCTCCTACGGCGGCTTCATGACGAACTGGATAGTCGGGCACACGAAGAGGTTCAAGGCCGCTGTGACCCAGAGGTCAATCTCAAACTGGGTGAGCTTCTTTGGGACGACCGACATCGGCTACTTCTTCGCCCCCGACCAGATTGGCGGCGACCCGTGGAACAACACCGAGGGCTACTGGGAGAAGAGCCCGCTGAAGTACGCGCCGAACGTGGAGACGCCGCTCCTCATAATCCACTCGATGGAGGACTACCGCTGCTGGCTCCCGGAGGCTCTCCAGTTCTACACGGCCCTCAAGTACCTCGGCAAGACCGTCGAGCTGGCGCTCTTCCCGGGCGAGAACCACGACCTCAGCAGGGGCGGAAAGCCGAAGCACAGGGTTAAGAGATTGGAGCTGATAGCTGGCTGGATGGAGAGGTGGCTCAAGTAGCCCAAAATCTTTTATTTTCCGCCCCTGAAAGTTTCCAAGTATGAAGGTCATCGAAGTCGAGAATTTGACCAAGTACTACGGAAACCTGAGGGCCTTAGACTCTATCTCCTTTTCTGTCCCCGAGGGGGTTATATTGGGGGTAATTGGGCCCAACGGTGCCGGAAAAACTACCCTCATCAGGACTCTAAGCTGTCTGCTGACCTATGATGAAGGAACCGTCAGGATCTTCGGAAGGGAGATAAAGAAGTGCGGGGACGGGATAAAGAAGAGAATAGCCCTCCTCCCACAGGAGGCTAGAGCACACTTCTACACGCTGACGCCCTTCGAGTACGTCTACCACTACCTCAGGATGCGCGGCCTGCCGAAGGATGAAGCCAAAAGCAGGGCAGAGAAGGCCATGGGGGAGTTCGGGATTGGTTATCCGGACAGAATAGTCTCGACGCTCTCGGGAGGAATGGTGAGGAAAACTCTTCTCGCGATGGTTCTATCGGCTGATGCTGGGCTCTACTTCCTGGACGAACCTACGGTTGGCCTCGACATTGAAAGCAGGCTTAAGCTGTGGGAGATACTCAGGGAGAGGGCAAAGAATTCAACGATAGTCCTGACAAGTCACTACCTCAACGAGATATCGAGCGTGTCAGATCTGGTTCTGCTGGTCAAGGGCGGAAAGGCCCTCGCCTTCGGAGAGCCAGAGAAAATAGCAAAACGCTACCTCTTCGGCTTCACCTCGAAGCTAGTCGCCTTCGGCCGCTTTGAAGGTGATTTCGTGGTAAAAAGGGCCGGGAAGAACACCGTCGTCTACCTCCGCTCAAAGGCCGAGGAAAGAGAGGCTATAAACTTACTCGAAGAGCTTGGAGTCCCGTTCAGGAGGGAAGAACTCACGATAGAGGATATCTTCCTCGTGGGTGGTCTGGAATGATTCTCGCGATAGTGGAGTACTACCGCAGGGCCTTAATGAAGGGGAAAAGCTCGATGCTCAGCTTCGCGATACAGCCCCTTTCGTTCATCTTCATAGTCTACGTCGTCAGCGGGGGAAGGTTCCTTTCCTCAGCGATAGCCGGTGCGATGGTGAGCTTCATCGTCGGGGTTGGAATAGCCGACCTCTCGATAGAGCTCGTTGGCATGAAGGTTCGCTCGAAGTTCTACGACATCTTCTCCTCCCTCCCGGGGAGAGGAATCGAGAAGACCCTCGGGGTTTCCATCGGCATGAGCCTGCCCGCCCTTCCTTACGTCATTGTGCTGGCGTTTTTCCTCACAATGAGCGGGGGAGTTGAGAGCCTTCCCCGCATTCTCTTCGCTGTAACAGCCCTCTGGCTCTGGAGCGTCTCCCTGGGGACGTTTCTCGGGGCGAGGATAAAGGAGCCCCTAACGGTTATGAGGCTCTCAACGATTCTAACGACACTTCTGACGGTCTTTCCGCCGGTGTATTATCCCCTCAGCGTAGTTCCTTCATCCCTAAGGGAGCCTCTGCTCCTGATTCCCACCGTGAGCGCTTCGGCGGTCATGAGCGGCAAGGCGACGGGGCTTGCCCTCCTCTCCCTGGCTCTTTGGCTGGCGGTTGGTTTTTCGGCTCTTTCCGTGGTTGAGTGGAGGGAGAGGTGAAAGTCTTAAATACGTGAGTCCACATAATTCTGTGTGGTGATGCCATGCCCAACATAACCCTCTCCGTCCCCCCGGAAGTATACAGGAAGATGAAGAAGCACCCGGAAATAAAGTGGAGCGAGGTGGCGAGGAGGGCCATAATAGAGTACCTCGCGAAAATCGAGGCGGAAGAGCTTGAATCGGATGAACTGCTCTCCCTCCTCGGTGAAGACTTCGGGAAGGAGCTTGAGGAAACTCCCGTTGAGAAGTACGAGGAAGCGCTCAAAGAAACGAGGGATGCGGAATGGAAGAGGCTCTCTACGACACCAACATCCTGATTGACGCCATCAAATCCGGAGAGAAGCTCAAGGGATACACGACGGTTCTCAACATCGTTGAGTTTCCTAGGGGTCTTGAGCTTGGCTTGACCGTGATAACCCCGACTCTGGAGGACTATCTGCTGGCAATCAAGATTTCGCAGGCTATGGTGAAGAGGGGAACTCCTGTTCCGGCGGTTGATGCAATAGTTGCCGCCGTTGCGATAAACCGCGAGCTAATGCTCTTCACAAAGGACAGGCACTTCGAGTGGATAAAAGAAGAGTTTGGGGAGTTAAACCTTCAGAGCGTGTAGTCAAGCACCTTCTCCGCTTCCTCGATGTGCTCGGGGTAGACGTTCTTGATCTCCGGGTGGAGCGCCTTGATGACCCTTCCGACGAGCACGAAGAGGGTTCCCGTTATGGTCGGGAGCTCGTTGACGACTTCTTCCTCAAGCGGGATGTCGCCGGGTATCTTCTTGAGAACGTACTTCCTGATGGGCTCCA
>NZ_JALUFF010000024.1 GCF_027052235.1 Thermococcus sp. | reverse complement strand
GAAATGACTTCTTCCAGTGAATACCTTGGAACGTTGAAGCCCCTCTTTATGTTGAGCCACTCCCTGAAGGAAGCCGGTGGGAGTTCCCTGAGGACGACCCTTCTTGAGAGGTCGACCCCCGAATGGACTAAATCTATGGCCGATGAGCCTGAGAAGAACACCCTGACCTCGTGCTCGTCGTAGAGGGTCTTTAAGTCCCCGGCCCAGCCAGCTTTCCGGTGAATCTCATCAATGAAAACGTTCCTGTAGCCCATCTCCGCGAGGGCCTTCACCACCTCGTAGAGTGAAAAGGGCTTTATAAGGGTCGAATCGGCCGAAAAATAAACGCTCCTTTTGGTTTCGTTTGCCAGCTGGAGTAGGAGGACTGTTTTGCCGACACCTCGAATACCTTTAACGCCGACATAGTATTCCTCATCAACGGCTTTAAGCTCGTCGAAGAGAAAGCGCTTTTTCGGGAACTTCCTCGCCCACGCCATCACCCGCCGGCTCGTGGCGATGAGTGAAGTGAGTATCCTCTCGTCCATGTTTTGGAGTTGGATTCTTTGTTTATAAATTTTGTCCTCACATAAGGACGATATGCGTGCATATCGTTCAGGAAAAAGGACGAAATGCAGACCTCAAAGCGGGGGCTTCAGATAAGGAGTTTCCGAAGATTCTGCCGAGGTCGGAAGGCTTATCTCTCCCAAAGGAGAGGTTTAGCGGGTGGTGGGCTTGTCGCTTTTACCTTTGCTGGGGATGTCCATATTTGGTGGAAAGAAGAAAGAGGAGAAAAAAGATCGAATACCCGCCAGGAATTACGAGGGACTTGCTACGCACCATACATCATATCGTGTTCTACCATGGAACGGGATTGTACAAGATACTGGCACGGGCAACTCCGGAGCAAGATGTGGAACACGTAAAAAATCCTTGCACACGACGAAGGCATTGGACCGAGGGTAACAAAAGGTGCAGGATACAAAAATACGTTGATGAAGTAAGGGATCCCTTACACAGTGCAATGGTCGCACACTACCCGCTCCTTCACACAATCCTGACGTTAGCAATGGCATACCATACAGGGACGCATAACCCGGAAGCAACAAAGCCAATAGAGAAGGTCTTAAATGCAAGTTACACACTCAAGGAAGACTACAGCACGATAAAAAAGAATTACAAGCAGCTCGCGAGGGCAATAGCACACCACGCAAGGGAGCAAGGGCTTATTACAGACGAAGAAAAAACAGCAAAAGTAATGGAACAAGCATTTGAGAAGGCATGTAAGATAGTTGATAAGCTCCTCCCAGAACTCCCAAAACTCACTGTGGAGAGGGCAAAAATAGCTGAAAAGGCACTTGAATATTACACTGATGATCCCTTCGTCGTTCTACGGAACGCGGGCATCGATATCGAGCCGGAACTTGAAGAATTTAGAGAGTTCTTGGCGGAGATCAGCGGGAAGAGGGCAAAGCCCAAAGAGACAGCGAAAACCCCGCGCACCCTCATCCCGAGCGAGGTCTTGGCAATAGCGAAAGCCCTCGAATACTCGGGCTTCTCTCCCGATGCCCTAAAGCGGGCCGAGGAAGACCTAACTCAACGCCTCGACGAGCTCCTCGGAGACCCTGAAGGCAATGCCCTCGAAATAGCCTACACCGCCAAACTCCTCAGGCTGCTTCAGAAGGGTGAGGTTGATAAGATAAAGGAGTTCGCTAGGTGATGCCGTAGAGGAACTCCGGAACCTCATGGCCACTCAGAACCCTAACGCCCCTTGGATAGCGCCCCCTCTTCTTTCCAGATTTGACCTCGACCCTAAGGTTTCCCGCTATTGCATCGACCTCGTAGGAGTTGCGGTAGTAGAAGACCTCCCCGAACTTCCGGTAGAGATGCTCCTGAACAAGCCACTCGTAGAGCACGGCCCTGTCGGTTTTCCTCCTCGTCCACAGCTCCATGGCCCTCACGATGAGCGGATCACGGAGGATTAGCTTCCTTTCCTTCCTCGGGTAGACCCTTCCGTCACCGCCGAGGTAGAGAACCTGCAGGAGGACGTGGAAGGCTTCGAAAAGCTCGACGTAGTCCCTCGCTGTGTGGGGGGAAACACCAACGGCCTTCGCTATCGCGTTGAATGAAGTGGGCGAAGGGGCCTTATCTAGTATTGCTCCCATAACGTCTCTCGCAAGGTCGGTTGAGCGGTCTAGGGCCTTCAAGTCCGCCTTAAGGAAGCCCACCAACTCCTCGACCTTTAAGTTGCCGTTCAGATAGGCGAGGTATCCTCCGGTTTTAAGGTAGTTCTCGAAGACTTCTGCTCCCTTCGAGGGGAAGAACTCGTCGTAAAAAAGGCTGTAGTAGTCGCGGAAACTCAGGGGCATAACTTCAATCGTCTCTCCATTCCCCCTTCTACCGCCAAACGTCTCAAAGTGCCGGCCCAAAGTCAGGGAAATCGAGCCCGTTACTGTAACGACGTCGTTTCTCAGCTCACCTCTGTCTATGAGGAACTTAAGGGCGCGCCACCAGTCTTCCACGAGACTGACCTCGTCGAGGAATATGAATGCCGTCTTAACGCCTTTTCTTTTCTTCAGCCTTAGATAGTCGTTCAGAACTTCCAAAAGCTCTCTGTGGTCCTCAAGGACGTCACAGCTGAAGTAAAAGATGGAATAAGGAGTGCTGGCTTTTTTGAGGAGCTCCCCGATGAGAAGCTTTATCCCGAGGGTTTTTCCAACCCTTCTCGGGCCGACTACGAAGTTGAGCGAAAAAGGTTTCAGCGAGAGCTCATCAAGCCATTTCGGCCTGAGCCTGTAGGTGAGTTTTTCAAAGAGCTCCCAGTCCCTGTCGGGCTCGCCGAACCACCAAGGGTTTTGCAGCTCAAGCATGTGCAGTTTTAGTGCAAACGCATTTATAAAGATTTTGCACTCGCACTGCAAAGATATTTAAAAAGAAGTTTGCAGTGGTGGTGCAAACTATTTTCAACCACGTCAATGCTCTCGATGGTGGTGAGCCTTTCAACGGAAGTCCATTCCCCGTTCCTTCTCTGGTTTTAACAGGAAAAAGGATCAGAAGTAAATCCCCATCTCCTCCGCTATTTTCCTAAGACGCTCTATCCTTGCCTCGGTCGGCGGGTGGGTTGAAAAGAGGTTCGCTATGCTCATGCCCCTGAAAGGATTGACTATGAACATGTGGGCAGTTGCAGGGTTGCCGCTCCTCATCGGCCTGTAGCGAACGGCCTCCTCTATCTTCATCAGCGCGCTGGCAAGGGCGTGCGGTTTCCCGCTTATCCTCGCTCCCCCTTCGTCAGCCAGGAACTCCCTCGAACGGCTTATCGCCGCTTGGATAAGCATCGCCGCTATTGGAGCTAAAATCGCCACGAGTATCGCCGCTATGACCTCCCCGCCCTCATCCCTGTCCCTGCTGAAGCCTCCGAATATGGCTATCCATCTCGCCCAGTAGGCGAGCTGTATTATCGCTCCAGCCATTGCCGCCGCTACGGTGCTTATCAGTATGTCCCTGTTCTTTATGTGGGTCAGCTCGTGGCCGATAACTCCTTCAAGCTCGTCCCTGTTGAGTATTCTGAGGAGGCCCTGGGTGACTGCAACGACCGCGTGCTTCGGGTTTCTCCCCGTTGCGAAGGCGTTTGGAGTGTCCGTCGGGATTATGGCAACCCTCGGCGTCGGAAGGCCGGCCCTCTCCGCGAGCTTCCTGACTATGGCGTAGAGCTCAGGTGCCTCGTACTCATCAACGACCCTCGCGTTGTACCAGCTCAGCACTATCTTGTCGCTGTACCAGTAGGTG
This sequence comes from Thermococcus sp., assembly GCF_027052235.1. NCBI lineage: Archaea > Methanobacteriati > Methanobacteriota > Thermococci > Thermococcales > Thermococcaceae > Thermococcus > Thermococcus sp. The sequence continues at coordinate 1,061 of NZ_JALUFF010000024.1, read as the reverse complement.
ATGAAGTTGAAGAACATTGCAAAGAGGAACATGAAGAACGCTATCCTCGGCCCGCCGAAGAGGTAGCCTATCCCCATGAGCAGGCCTGTGAGTATTCCCATTAGAAGGCCCGTTCTGAGCCATAGCATCAGTCCCACTCTCTCACCCCCGGATTAACATAACGAACGGGAAATAAAAACTTTTGGTGGAGGGGTAAGAAGAAGAGAAGGCGGGCATCACATGCCCATGTCCATGCCGCCCATTCCGCCCATACCGCCGGGCATTCCGCCTTCGCCCTTCTCGGGCTTGCTGGGCTTTGCAGCTATGACGTCGTCTATGCGGAGTATCATTATCGCGGCCTCGCTGGCGCTCTTGATGGCCTGCTTCGTGACCCTGACCGGGGCTATAACGCCCTTCTCAAGCATGTCCGCTGGTTCACCGTCAAAGACGTCAACGCCTATCGCGATGCCCCTGTTCTTGTGCTCGCTGATAACCCTCACCATAGTGTCTATCGGGTCGAGGCCGGCGTTCTCAGCGAGAGTCCTCGGGATAACCTTCAGGGCCTCTCCAAAGGCCTCTATTGCGAGGGCTTCCTTGCCACCGACCTGCTTGGCGTACTCATCGAGCCTGATGGCCAGCTCAATCTCCGGGGCACCTCCGGCCGGGAGAATCTTCCCATCTTCCATGACGTCCTTGACGACCTTGACTGCGTCCTCCAAAGCCCTCTCGACTTCATCAACAACGTGCTCCGTTCCACCGCGGATGAGTATGGTCACAGCCTTCGGGTTCTTGCAGCCCTCGACGAAAATCATGTTCTCTCCAGCGACCTTCCTCTGCTCGACAAGCTCTGCGTAGCCGAGATCCTCGGGGGTTAAGTCCTTCACGTTGGTGACGATTTTGGCTCCGGTGGCTTTCGCGAGCTTCTCCATGTCGCTCTTCTTGACCCTCCTCACCGCCATTATGCCGTACTTGGCTAGATAGTGCTGGGCTAAGTCATCAATGCCCTTCTGGACGAAGACGACGTTGGCACCAACCTCCCTGATCTTGTCGACCATCTCGCGGAGCATCTTCTCCTCCTGCTC
>NZ_JALUFF010000023.1 GCF_027052235.1 Thermococcus sp. | reverse complement strand
CCCTGGTCAAGGTTGAAAGTGTTAAAGTTGTGCCCAACGGGAGAGGAACCAAGCTGAATGTGTGGTTCGACTTTCCGTACAACATGGCTAATTACCTGTTCTTCTCAGTCAAAATGGGACTTGAAAAATTCTTAAAGAATGAACTTGAAGCTGTCCTCAACAAACACGGGATAAAAAATAAATTTGGGGATAAAAGACAACTTGATCGGATACTCCAAAGGAAGGGAGTTAACTTAGGAAAACTGACCTCCGAACTGAAAGAGAGAGTCCGAGTAAGAATTCCCACTTACTACCCACCAGGCTCCAGATTTCAGGTCACAATAAGTTCCCCGGATAGAGATGCGTTTGTGCTGGCTTCCACTTCACTGTGGCTGGCCGTGACTTACGGTGGGTTTGGGTTCAGGGCAAGGAGGGGAGCTGGAAGTTTAAGGATAACAAAAGTCTCATTTGGCGATAAAGACATTGACAAAACTCTAAAGGGGTTCTTAAAAACTCTCGAAACTGCCACTCCCCGTGACCTCAAAACGGTTCTTTGGAATGAAGTTCTTGAAGAATCCACCGGAGGGATGTTTGGAAAGACTTTTGGACAGCATTCTCAGATGCCATCGTTTCCAAATCTATCCGGGTTCCAAATTCTGGTCTCAAAGAACCCCCATCGGACGTTTATGGATGCCCTTGAATCCCTTCAAGAAGCTTACGCGGGCCACTATAATCGCTCAAGGAGGATGTATGAGGGCGGGGTAAGATTTGAATTTTCAGACCGCCAATTTTCCCACAAAGCTATCGAGACTCTCAAGGGGGGAGAAACATACACCGAGTACAGATACTACTTCGGAACACCTGTGATATACGCCAACTACTGGGGAACCGGGGTGAAGGGGATTGGTCGGGAAAACGGAAAAGAGAAAGAGTTCTCGCGCAGGGCTTCATCGGTTATCCTTACGGTTAAGAAGATTAATGAAAGTTATTATCCCATGGTCGTTATCATCCCTTACCAGTACCTCCCAATGCATAGAGGCGAGTTTATAGCCGAGTCTAAACGGAAATCTAAAAGGAATAATGAAAAGGCCATCATTAAAATTCTCACCTCTCGGGGAACTCCCTTCACTAACGAGGATTTTGTGGACTGGATTACATCAGACGTTGTTGACGAGTTTAAGAAAAGGGGATTCGTGGAGGTGTATCCATGATACCCCAAACCTACGCTCAGGCTTTTCTCGAGGTTGCCCCCTCAAAGATACTCGGCTCCCTCCTGGATGAAGGAAAACCCCTTCCCTCGGAATGGAAACACCTCTCCAGCTATCCAGCCAATGGAAAACCCGAAAAATTCGTCCTCAGGCATCCGATAAGTGCCAAGGAGAAGGAGCTCAAAAACATCAATGAATTCTGGTTCCAGGCGAGCGATGAGGAGAAGAGGAGGTTCATTGATGCCCTTGAGAGGGCCGAAAAAATAGTCGCGAAGGGAATCAGAAACGCAGGCTCAATAGAAAAGTTTGCCAAACTCTGGAATCGCCTTCCTGGGCTCCTGAGGGAGGAGTACGAAAAAGCCCTCGAGGAGAACGGCTTTAACCCCGCTATGGCTGAAGAACTCGTCCACTTTCCAGCAGACCCCATGGTTCCGGACCACGATTGGCTGAGCAGGCTCGACGTTTACGCCTCCCTCAAAGCCGGAGATGTTAAACTAATCCGCTTCAAGCTCTCCCCGGTTCAGGGCTTCATAGCCAACGCGAGAACCGAGAGGGATTTATGGGCCGGCAGCCACATCCTCAGCCTGCTGACGTATCTGGCAATCTCTGAACTCTGGCGTAAATACGGCCCGCACTCAATAATCTTCCCCCACATGAGGGGACAGCCCTTCTTCGAGCACGAGCTCGGGGAACTCGAGGACGAGCAAAAGCTAATGATAGGCAACATGCCCAACAAGGTTCTGGCGATAGTTCCTACCAACGCTAACCTGGAATCCCTTGAAAAGAGGATAAGGGAGAGGATAACGTCCTTCTTTGTGAATCTCTTCAAAGCGGCTTGGAACTTCTACGAAATGGGGAAGCACTTTGAGTGGGACGAGAAGTATGTGGAAACCCTGGCGGGCTACTTCTCCATTACCCTCGAGGATATTCCCCTCAAACAGCTTGACCCCTCAGGAGTCATCTCCGAGAACCTCAAAAAGTATCTCCTGGCCATTAAAGACGAGAAGGAGAGCGAAATCCACTCCTACTCCGAGCTATTCCTCCTCCTGGACCAGCTAACTGACTTCAAGTCGAGGGATTACGTAAGGCCCGAGCAGGATGCCGGGTTTAAGTGCACCCTCTGCGGTGAACACCTGGCGATAGGTGGGGATGCCAATCATGAAACCGTCAGGGAGGAATGGAGGGATTTCGTTAAGACCCTGCACAGCAGGGGTATCTACGACATAAAAACCGGAGAGCGCCTCTGTCCGCTTTGCCTTGTCAAGAGGTTCTACCGGAGGTTCTACCCGCTGTGGGTTGAGAAATATCCTAGGGTCTCAGATGCCCATCTGGGCGAACTCATTAAGGAGCACTTCGAGGGCAATTATCTCGATAGGATGGCCTTCGCCTCGGTCAGCGAGGTGGCTATCAGAAGACCCACTGAAAAGGCAATAGAGCGCTGTATCAAGGGAGAGCTCTACGTTGAGGAGAATGACAGAAGAAAACCCGTAACGTGGGCCGATGTGTACAAATGGATTCTCCACAATCTGGAAATTGAAAAATCCCAACCCCCAAAGTTTGGTGGGTCCCGAGTAGCTGAACTGACCCCTAAGCTCTACTCACTTTCAAGCGCCCTGCTTCTCCCATTCAAGAGGCTGGCACCCAACAGTGAGGTCCTTTACATAGAAAACCTCAGAGACACGAAAACCCTCGCCAAGGTTTACGGCACGGACGAGAATGATCCACGCCTTAAGGGAGTTAATATAGAGGGAATAAGGGATGCCGTGGAAGAACTGGCCAAACTAATAGGCGAGCCCCCCAAGTACTACGCCATCCTCAAGATGGACGGCGACAACATGGGCAAGGTAATAAGCGGAACCAAAGGTGTGAAGTCCCTGCGCGAGTACTCCCTTGGTAAAGCTCCCGACATTCCGAGACCTGTCACACCGCCGATACACATAGCCATAACCCGCTCCCTCAGCGGGTTCGCCGTTGGAAAGGTGCCAGAGGAGAGCATGAACAGGAATGCCGAGCTCCTCTACGCGGGTGGAGACGACGTTTTCGCCCTCGTTCCAGCGGATGGGAGCGTCGAGCTGGCCCATCGCCTCCAGGAGCACTTCCGAACGGATTGGGATGGATACGAACCCCTCCAGGGCCACACGAGGAGCATGAGCGCCGGTCTGCTTGTGGTTTATTACAAGGAACCGCTCTACAGCGCCGTCAGGAGGGTTAACGAGCTGGAACACCTGGCGAAGGAAAGCGGAAGGAACGCCCTGGCCATAGGCTACCTCAAGCACAGCGGTAGTTACTACAGGATTGTCGTCAACTGGGGACTCTTCGAGGGTCTGAATGAGAGGGGATGCGAGGAGGACAATAAAAATGACGCGGAAGAAATCCCTCCGCTTCAATCCCTCCTGAAGGAGCTAAGGGAGAATGAAAAGGGATTGAGCAACAGGATAATCTACGAGGTAGCTGAAGGGGTTGAAACATGGCCCAATAACACCGGGGCCGTGCTCAACCTTCTCAAGTATGAGCTGATGAGACACTCGAATTACGGGGAAGAAAAGGAGCGGGAGGTATTCAACAGGTTCGCCGAGTTCCTGTGGGTTGCAAGGCACGTCAGGGTAAAGGTGAGTGAAAGGGAGGTTAAAGAACTCGGCATAGATCCGGGCAAAAAGGCCCTCCGGATGCTCACCGGAAGGCTCAACGGCTCGATAGAGCGGATAATAGCTGACGACCCCGAGAGGGAGGAGCCCGACGAGAGCTTTGAGGACCTAAAAAGGGAACTCCAGGATTTGGAGGGAAGTCTTGCAAGGGGAGGTTTCTGGTTCGGACGTCTGGAGCGGGAACTGGAGAAGGAGCTTTCATCGGCCGGAGTGGGCAAAGACCTGGCCAGAGAAATCGCCGGCCTCGTCCTCAGGAAACAGCTGAGGGGCGCGGCTTACCTCCTCAAGGTTCTCCTTGAAATGGGGGTGGGAGCATGATGAAAATTTCCCCCTATGACATTCTCTTCTTCAGGGAGAGCAGGGACTTCTCGGCCGGAGAGAACCACGTTGCCGAGAGCATCGAACCGTTACCCCACACCATAGCCGGGGCGATAATGGGGGCGGTTTTTGAGAAGGGCAGGCTTGACCTTCTGAACCTCAGGAAAACTGACAGAGGAGTTAAGAAAATACCCACTCCTGAAAACTGGAAGCCGAACTTTTCCATCCTCGGGACGTTCTTTGGCTTTGAGAGGACCAACGGCGAAGGCGAAGCTAGGCCACTCTTTGCCTTACCAATGGACCTCGTTGAAGTCGAGGGTGGGATTGCCCCCCTGAGAGTTCACCACCTTCCGGACGGGAGAATGGGGGTGGTCGCAGAGGTTAAAGGAAAAAAGGTCCTCCACTTCGGGCCAAAGAGGGGCTTCATAACCGCCGAAGTCCTCGAGAGATACCTGTCGGGAGACCTTAACGACGGCTTTCCTATCGAGGCCAACATAAGAGAAGTTAAGGACGTTTATGAGCGGGAAACCAGAATCGGCATCGGACTCAACGAGAAAAAAACAACCGAGGAAGGACTCCTCTACAGGATATCTGCCCTGAGGCTTTGGGAGAACGTGGAAAAAGAAGCCCTGGAAAGGACAGCAATCCTGGTCTATTTTGAACCCGACGATGAGAAAGTAATTGAAAACACCATCGGGAAGAATGGCCTCCTGAAGCTCGGTGGCGAGTCAAGGTTTGCCGGCTTTGAATTCAAGGCCGGAACT
>NZ_JALUFF010000022.1 GCF_027052235.1 Thermococcus sp. | reverse complement strand
GTTCTTCCCCACCCGCACCAGCATCAAAAGATTTAATTAGATCAATATATTCCCCTCTCAAGAATTCAACACGAACCTTATTTCCAAGAGTTTCTAATTCAACCTCGTACGGCCTTAGCATTACAACCCCAGACATTACAATTAAGACAGTCCTTAAGTAAATTACGGACGGAAAAATTACCCCTCATATAGAGAGGCCCACGGTAAACCTTATGTATGACCAGGGGCATACAAAAAACAACCAACTCAACATTAGCTAAAATCGAAAGAGGTGACCTCATGAAAGAATCCAAAGAACCACTAGCGAAGTTTCATGCCAGCATAAACACAAAGGGTCAGATTGTAATACCTAAGAAAGACAGAGAGTTGCTTGGGTTAGCTAAAGATGACATCGTTGAGGTTATCGTCAGGAAGATTCTAAAATCAGATGACAAACTTATAATTACAGGGGTTGCCTATATTGTAGCCAAGCTCAGTTCCAAGGGACTCATTACGATTCCACAAGAAGTACGGGAAGAGTTGGGGATAACCCAAGACTCTATCATTGAAGTCCTTCTCGTAGGATTTCACAAATTTGATGACCTAGTCAATCCAAAAGGAAAATCCTTGCTCTCAAAATTAACACACAAGCCATTCAGGATCATAACTGCTGATGAAGAATCACAACTTATCGAAAAGTCCAGGTCTTATTATTCTTATTCTATTATTGAAAATTAGTTATATACATATCTATATTTCACAGAAAAGAAGCAATTTCAGAGACGTGTAAATTTGAAACTCCCTCCAAATTGGCGCATTTTTTGGAACAATTTTATGTGTTACAAAATTCAAGTGTATTACTTTACAGTCAAGTAACATTCATGAATTTTGTAACACAAAATTTTCTGAAGTGAACATTATTCATACTTGGTATGAATTTTGTTCTTTGTCTCGAACAAATGTTCACTGGAACGACCAAAAGGATTTTATAGTTTAGTATGAATATCTCTTACGTAAGAATTATTCATACCCATATGGAGGTGAACGTATGGGACGACCCCGCAAGTGGGAAGGACCTGTGAAGAGGGTTGAAGCATGGATTCCCTACGATGCTTACGAAGAGATGGATCGGGAGAAATCCAAGAGGGGCCTAACATGGTCTGAGCTGATTCTGGAGGCTTGGGACGCTTATAAGGCAATTAAAGGGTGAATACAATGAGGTATGCCGGGCCAAAAACAGGAACAGGAAGACCTCGCAAGTGGGATGAACCAACTGAACACATCTCTTTAAGGCTCCCTCTTTCAATCCTCCAGAAGATAGATGAAATGACTCGGCCCGGCGTTTCTAGAACTGACGTGATAGTGGCGCTAGTAGAATCTGCATCAAACGTGCAGGTAGCTGAATATGTCCTCCGCAATAAGGAACTGGCTGAAGAAAATGAGAAACTAAGGAAAGAAATAGAAGAACTCGAAAAGAAGCTCGAGGACTGCGCTTCTAAGCTCTTTGACTGTAAGAACAACAAACCGAAACTCGCCTCGAAGTGGTCTAAGATTCTCCTCGCCATTCCAAAGGCGGTCGAGGAGGGCCTCACGTGGAATGACCTCATGCGCGAGTTGAATATTCTCGCCCCACAAGAGCAGGTCAAGGTAATGCAGCAGTACTTCATCATGGTTGATGAGAACGGTAGGATTCCTGAGGTCATCAGGCCCTTACCAGGCATTAAGGAGCTTGAGGGCATCGTCCTCTACCGGCCGAATAATGAGAACGTCCGCTTCGCGAAAATCGTCCGCGAGGACACGCTTAAAGCCATGAAGAGCCTGAAGGTTGAAGCCCCCAAATCTACCAAGGAGGGCCAGCCTGCCGTCGAGGTTCCGAGGGCGAAGATTGAGAAGACGCTGAGGAAGTGGTTGGAGGATTATGAGGGGTGGGCTTCTGACTGGCGGACTAAGGCGAAGGCTGAGGAGTTCTTGAAGAGCGTGGGTAATAATGGCCTCAAACGGCTCGTGCTGGAGTACGGTTTCGATGTTGTGGCTGAAGTGGTTGGTTCTAACGCGGATTACCGGGCCTTGTTCGGCCCGTTTCTCCTGAAGCTCCAGGAGAAAAAGCTGGAGGTGAAGGCGGATGTCTGAGTCGGAAGCCGGGTTTTGGGAGTTTGTCTCCAACGAGCTGAGGCGGGCCCGACCGCAGGAGGGCATTGAGGACGTGGTAGCGTGGCTTGAGGAGGAGAAGGCCAAGGCGGAGAATTTGAGGTTTTCGTATTCTATCCGCGGCGAGCCCCTCAAGGCGGCTTACGAGGAGGGGCGGCTCGAGATAATCAACGCGGTTCTCCAAAAGCTCAGGCGGATCGGGCAGCCCGGTGGTGTAGGGGCAAGCATGCCGGACTTTGGATCCGGCGACCGGGGTTCGACTCCCCGCCGGGCTACCATTTCGAAAGAGGTGGTTTGAGATGCCGGAACCTTTAGTGGAGTTTGCTGAGGCCCTCGGCTATGAGATCGACGAAGACATGATTGGAGAGATATTCTCGGTAGTAACTCTGGAGGATGGACAGGAAGTCGAAATCGTTGGGTTAGATGGAGTTATCTACGCAAAGGGGCCCGGAAAGCTCTACGTTGCCTTCATTCCAGAGGAGGGGTACGAATGAAGTACAAATTCCTTATCGTCCTGATTGAGGGCGAATGGATGGATGAGGACGACGCGATAGAGGAGTATGGCATGAGCTACGTCGACATGATTGAGGATTCTTTTGAGGTAGAAGTCGAGGCCAAGAACTGGAAGGATGCCGAGGAGAAGATAGCCCTCGCGGCAAAGGTTCTCAAAGAGGGGCCGATCCCGGCCCCGGCTTCATCTTCTTCAGAGCGCCGGGAGGGTCGCTCATGAGGGACTACGACACTCTCCGCCTGCGCGCTCTCGAGCTCGCCAGGGAGCGGTGGGTCAGCCCGCGCGAGCTTGCTAGAGAGCTGCACATTGACGTGAGGGACGCTCAGGCCATCCTCGACGACCTCTCGAGGAGGGGCCTCGTCTTCCGTGACGGCCCCTTGGCGATTGCCAGGGAGGGATGGGCATGAGATTCACTCTGGATTTGGGTTTTGTGCTTGAGCACATGGGTAACGAGTACGACGAGGAGCTGAGGGACTTTGACAACGACGTGATATGGGAGCTGACTAAGATGCTATTGAATGGAGAGCTGGAGTTCTACGTTGACGACGGTTTCCTCGTGTTGGAAGTCCCTGACGAGCTGATTGAGGAGGGTCGCGCATGAGTGCGGTGAATGAGGTTTGGATCCTTGCGAGTGAGTTGGGGTTCAGGCGGCATTCAGGGAATTCGTATTTCGTGATCAGGAAGTACAAGCGTGGAACGGGTTACTCTGTCAGGAAGGTGGACAGGCTCTTCTCAGGGTTCACTCAATCCGGGAGGGTGAAGAAGTTCGAGAGTTTTGAGGAGGTCGTGAAGTTCCTCGCTAGGGAGCATCCCACAGTGAAGAATTACGCTTTTGCAGTCTACCCGGAGAGCATTCTAGAAGCTCTTGAGAATTCAGAGCCTGAAAAGCGCGAGTTTTGGAAGAGCGAGCTTGAATACCTTAAAAACCTCGTGGAGGGGGCAGCGTGACGACTGCTCAGACTTTCGTCCGCGCGGATGAACTCTACGTCAGAATGCGCTGCCCTCGGTGCGGGCATTGGGTTGAGGGGAAGCGGGGGGCTCCACTGTACTGTCATCACTGCGGCGCACTGTTCAACGAGAGTGGGCAGCTCATCATGGTGGTTCATAGGGAGGGATGGTGATGGCCTCCCGCACGGCTTTCGTCTATCAGGACTCACTCAACATTGAGGACGCGTTCACGTACTTCAAGAGATTGATGAGGGACGCTGAGAACAGGGTGGCCTTCAGCCGGGCGCTCCAGAAGGCTCGCAAAGGCCTGGACGTGCACATGTACGTGACCGATGTTGACAGCCTCGTGATTCAGTATATCAACCGGGGCGGAGTGAAGGGCTTCCGCTTCACGGGCTTTGAACTCAAAAACATGAACCCGCACTCTGCGCTCGTGAACGGGAAGGTGAAGGTGAACGGCAAGCAGTACGAGGGGCATAGAATGTTTGCCATGAAGGCTGGCATTGACTTTTATTATCTTGTCAATTTGGGCAGGGAGTTCCTGGTCTGGAACGTGGCCAACACGCCGGTGAGCTTCGACTGGTACGGGCACGGGCACGCGCGGGATTACTACGCGTTCGTCCACCTCGATGATGTGATTCGCGTTCCTGCTCAGGAGTTGCCCGAGACGCTCAGAATGCTGTTGTGGGGGAGGTGACGGGGCATGGAATTGTTCTTCTTCGGAGTCGCTGACGGTTCGGCAAGAAAGGCGATAGAGAGCTTCGCTCCACGTAAGTTCAATGTCATGGTCAACTACGCGACTGCGGTCAGACCGATTCCGAAAAACCGTGATAAACTCTTCGTCGACAGCGGTGGCTTTAGCTTCTTCTTCAAGCTCAAGGGGTATCCAGATAGCCACCTCAACTATCTCCGCTACGTTTACCGCGTCAAGGCTGACTTCTTCGCGAACAGAGACTACCCCAACGAGCCTCAGGTTCGCGAGAAGTGGGGAGTGACTGTCAGGGAGAACCAGATGAAAACCATCGGGAACCAACTTAAGATCATGGACCTGCTTGACGACTATTATCCCAAGCTGAAGCCCAAGTTTGTTGCTGTTCTCCAAGGGTGGGAGCTCGATGATTACATCTGGATGCTCGACTACATGAAGGAGCACGGTCTTCTCACGAATCTCATTGGCCTTGGCACCATGTGCAGGCGCGGGCAGGAGAAGCAGATCCGTGAGTACATTCTGGCGATTAGGAAAGAGCTCCCGCGGAAGTATAAGCTTCACGGCTTTGGCATCAAGTTCGGCGTTTTAAAATACAAGGACGTTTGGGACGCACTCTATTCAGCAGACAGCCTCGCGTACAGGTATCACATTAGAAAGAACTGGA
>NZ_JALUFF010000021.1 GCF_027052235.1 Thermococcus sp. | reverse complement strand
ATTCTAAAGGAAGGTCTTTTCTGGGCGGCCCTTGGGAGGCCCTCCGAGGTGATGCCCTTCCTGCGGGGAAGGCTTTTGAACGGCCCTGCCGGCGGGCAGAGGAGGCAGTACATCGAGTGTCTGCTCGATGAGCTTGAGCGCTTTTACCAGCGCGTCTCGTGGAGAGGGGAAATCAGCGAGGCCAGCTGGAGGGCCCTGAAGTCGTTCCATCGGGAGTTGTTGGCTCTCCTGTATTAGCTACCTTTTTAACCCCCTTCCCCCATTCTTCCCGGGATGATGAGGGAAGTTTCGCCCGAGCGGTGAGGAGACTCGCATGGGCTGACCTCTCTTTATCCTACTTTTTATCTCTCAAAAATTTGTAGTACTCTTTCAATTTTCTGGACACAGCGTTGACCAGATGCCTCTGCCATTTCTTTTATGAAAGGATATTTGTTCTTACAGGCAGTGTATACTTTACGTTTAAACTTTTTAGTTTTTATTATGTCAACAATTAGCTCATCCAACTCGGAAGGGTTATTCTCAAAGTATTCAATTATCTCCCATTTGACGTTTTCTACATTTTCCTTATCCCAGGGAATTTCAAAACTTTTTATCGTTTCTATCACAAATTGGCGTATATTATGGCCAGAACGAGCAAAATAGCTCACAAGTTTCTGCTCAACTACATCTAGGATGTGATGAAGAATATAATATTTAAAGGCCCTGTCCAATTCATCAGGGTAGTTGTATTCTAAGGTTTTCATATTTGCATGGTATATACCCTCATTGTACCTTCCTGCATCATGTAATCCAGGTATACCCCCATAATCAATCATATCATCAATCTGGCGTGAAGAAAAGCTTAATATTTTCTCCCCCCATTTTTTATGAACTCTCCAAGAGGGCATAAACTCACCTCCAATGAGTATTTATGACAAACACTTGGTGAGTAAAAATGGATACGATACTTAAAAATTTTATCTCTCACCTCAAAGGGCTCGTGGAGCTTGAGCGAAAGGCAGAGATAGAGGCTATGCGCTTAGAGATGAAGCGCCTCTCTGGGAGGGGGAGGGAGAAGGTTGGGAGAGCTGTTCTCAACCTCAACGGGAAGATAATAGGCGAGGAGCTCGGCTATTTCCTCGTGAGGTACGGCAGGGACAGGGAAATCAAGACGGAGATAAGCGTCGGCGACCTTGTTGTAATCAGCAAACGCGACCCCCTGAAGAGCGATCTTGTGGGAACGGTCGTCGAGAAGGGGAAGCGCTTCATCACGGTTGCCCTTGAAACGGTCCCCGAGTGGGCCCTTAAGGGCATCCGCTTGGACCTCTACGCCAACGACATAACCTTTAGGAGATGGCTGGAGAACCTCGACAACCTGCGAGAGAGCGGGAGGAAAGCGCTGGAGCTTTACCTCGGCCTACACGAGCCTGAGGGGGGCAAACCCATTGATTTTAAGCCATTCGATAAGAGCCTCAACGCCAGCCAGAGGAGGGCAATCGCAAAGGCCCTTGGCAGTCCCGACTTCTTCCTGATTCACGGGCCCTTTGGAACTGGAAAGACGAGGACTTTAGCGGAGCTGATAAGGCAGGAGGTTGAGAGGGGCAACAGGGTTTTGGCAACTGCTGAGAGCAACGTCGCTGTCGACAACCTCGTTGAGAGGCTCGTCGACTCGGGCCTTAAGGTCGTCCGCGTCGGCCATCCAAGCAGGGTCTCAAGGGCTCTGCACGAGACGACTTTGGCTTATCTCATAACCCAGCACGAGCTCTACGGCGAGTTGAGGGAGCTCCGCGTTATAGGGCAGAATCTGAAGGAAAAGCGCGACACCTTCACCAAACCCGCGCCAAAATACAGGAGGGGACTGAGCGACCGCGAGATTCTCAGGCTGGCCTCGAAGGGAATAGGAACAAGGGGAGTTCCAGCCCGTTTAATCCGCGAGATGGCCGAGTGGATAAAGCTCAACGAACAGGTAGGCAAAACCTTTGAGGACGCGAGGAAGCTTGAGGAGAGGATAGTGAGGGAGATAATAAGGGAAGCCGATGTAGTTCTAACCACCAACGCATCAGCTGGCCTCGAAGTCATTGACTACGCCTCCTACGATGTGGCCATTATAGACGAGGCGACCCAGGCGACAATCCCGAGCGTCCTCATACCGATAAACCGCGCGAAGCGGTTCGTCTTGGCGGGAGACCACAAACAGCTACCGCCGACAATACTGAGTGAAAAGGCCATGGAACTCTCCAGGACGCTCTTCGAGGGCCTCATCGAGCGCTATCCCCACAAGTCTGAGATGCTAACGGTGCAGTACAGAATGAACGAACGCCTTATGGAGTTCCCCAGTAAAGAGTTCTACGGGGGAAAGGTCGTAGCAGACGAGAGCGTCAGGGGCATAACGCTCGCAGATTTGGGGATCAAAGTTCCAGCATCGAAAGGGCTCTGGAGTGATGTGCTTAAGCCGGAGAACGTCCTCGTCTTCATAGACACCTCGACGAGGGAAGACCGCTTCGAGAGGCAGAGGCGCGGGAGCGAGAGTAGAGAAAACCCGCTTGAGGCGAGAATAGTTGCCGAAACCGTGGAGAGACTCCTAAATCTTGGAGTCAAGCCCGAATGGATCGGAGTCATTACCCCCTACGATGACCAGAGGGATTTAATAAGCTCCCTCCTGCCGGAGGAGGTTGAAGTTAAAACCGTTGACGGCTACCAGGGGAGGGAGAAGGAGGGCATCGTCCTCTCCTTCGTCCGCTCAAACGAGAGGGGCGAGCTCGGCTTCCTGAAGGATTTGCGGAGGCTGAACGTTTCCCTGACGAGGGCGAAGAGAAAGCTGATTCTGATAGGGGACTCCTCGACTTTAAGCGCCCATCCGACTTACAAGAGACTGGTTGAGTTCGTGAGGGAAAGGGGAACAGTGATTGGGACTAATGAATTGGGGGTGTGAGTGATGTTCCTCTACGAGAAAAACTTCGAGGAGCAGAAGGCAAGGGCAATGGAAGGCCTCAGAAAGGCCCTGGCCGAGGATAAAGTTGATCACGACATAATCCCGCTCCTTGAGAAAATCAACGCCCTCGACAACTACTTTACCACCTCCTCCTGCTCCGGAAGGATTTCGGTCATGGAGATGCCCCACTTCGGCGACAAGCTTAACTCCCTCTGGCTCGGCAAGTGGCACCGCGAGGTTACCGTCGAGGAAGTCCTTGAGGCCATTGGGAGGCACAACTCCGGTCAGCTGTGGTTTCTTGTAAGGGGTCCAATTCTTCACGTTGCCGCGAGGACGATGGAAGATGCCGTAAAACTGCTCAACCTCGCGATAGGTATCGGCTTCAAGTACTCCAACATCAAGAGCGTGAGCCACAAGAAGCTTCTCGTGGAGATACGCTCCACCGAGAGGATGGACGTCCCCCTGGGAGAAAACGGGGAGCTATGGGTGGATGAGGAGTACATTGAGAAAATCGTAGACCTCGCCAACGCTCAGCTTAGAAGGTTCAAGGGGAAGCTGAAGAGACTTGAGGAAGAGATTGGAAACTACTAACTACCGCCTAAGCTTTCCTTTAACTTGTCGAATTCCTCAAGGAGGTAAAACGCCTCGATACCGGCTTTTCTGCTGTTCTTAACCATTATCCGGTCGTTCGAAACAAGGATACTCCCCGTAAGCATGGCGGTTGCTATGTAATAGGCATCGACCGCACGGGGGTGAACATTCTCGGAGACATAAACCGCGAGGTTGAACAGCTCGCTCTCCTCCTTCACGTTAAACTCCTCAATCAGGCTTAGTAACGTTCGGTAATCAATTCCCACGCCGAGTCTTTTTGCCACTGATAATACCTCGATTATAAAGATCCTTGGGATGTACACCGGCTTACCTTCTGCCAGCTTGAAAAAATCCAGTGCCAGCTTTCTCCTTTTGGGGTTTCCCTCGAAGAGTGCATCTATGAGGACGTTGGCGTCCAAAACTATCATCTTCTGCCCTCCTCGATTAATCTGGAGGGGTTTTCAAACTTGGGGAGGGTTTTACTGAGTTTTTCGAGTCTCTGGAGGAACTTTCCCGTTACAACCCTCTCCTTGATCACTATGACGACCTTCTCATGATCGCGGAGGTGTGGCTTTCTGAGGGGCTTAAAGACGCCATTCTCATAAACGGCCTCAATCTCCTCCATGAAACCACCACATTAAAATTGACTCAAAACTTTAAAAGGCCATCTATTCCCGTGAAAGGATAGAAAACCGACCTGAGTTAAAGTTCGAAAGAAGAGAAGACGGGAAAGCCTTCAGTCAAGCTCGCTGCCGAACTCCTCACTGCCGCCCTTGCCGCCTTCCTTCTCCTTCTCAAGCTTGCTGGCAGCGATGACGTCGTCTATGCGGAGTATCATTATCGCGGCCTCGCTGGCGCTCTTAATGGCCTGCTTGGTAACCCTGAGCGGAGCGATGACACCGCGCTCCATCATGTCGGCCGGCTCGCCCTCGAAGACGTCGACGCCGACCGTCGGACCCTTCTCCTTGTGGGCGGCGATGACCTTAACGAGGGTCTCGATCGGGTCGAGGCCAGCGTTCTCAGCGAGAGTCCTCGGGATGACCTTAAGGGCCTCGGCGAAGGCCTCGATGGCGAGCTGCTCCTTGCCGCCGACCTCCTTGGCGTACTCGTCCAGCTTAATGGCCAGCTCGATCTCTGGAGCACCACCAGCAGCGACGATCTTGCCGTCCTCGATGATGTCCTTGGTGACCTTGACTGCGTCTTCGAGGGCCCTCTCGACTTCATCAACAACGTGCTCCGTTCCACCGCGGATGAGTATGGTCACAGCCTTCGGGTTCTTGCAGCCCTCGACAAAGATCATGTTCTCGCCAGCAACCTTCCTCTGCTCAACGAGCTCGGCCTCACCGAGATCCTCTGGAGTGAGGTCGCGGACGTTGGTGACGATTTTGGCTCCGGTGGCTTTGGCGAGCTTCTCCATGTCGCTCTTCTTGACCCTCCTCACCGCCATTATGCCGTACTTGGCTAGAT
>NZ_JALUFF010000020.1 GCF_027052235.1 Thermococcus sp. | reverse complement strand
GCAGGGGGGAAGATTTTCTTCAAGAGGGGTTACTACAGGCCCGTTCTGGATAGTCAGCACAGAATCCGCGATGGAATCTACGTGGCTGGAAGCGCGGTGAGCATAAAGCCCCACTACGCGAACTACATCGAGGGAAAACTTGTGGGCGCTTACATCCTCAGGGAATTTGGCCTTGAGGCAGAACCCTGCATCTACGAGGGTAAACTGAAGGACTACGAACCGGTGGCAAGGCCGATTCCAAAGCTCCCGTTAGACAGCTTCAACGCCGAGGACGTCCAGATATGCGGATGTGGGGTGACGCTGAAGAAAGTGGACGACGTTGTGAAGAGCGGCATAACCGACCTGCAGATCATAAAGAGGCTCACGCACCTTGCGATGGGCTTCTGCCAGGGACGCTTCTGCCTCTTCAACGGGGCTTTGCTCGTTTCCCAGAGGAGCGGAACGCCGATGGACAGGCTTGATATTCCAGTTGCGAGGCCGCCGATAAAGAACGTCAAGATGAAGGTCGTTGCCGGGAGGGAGTGAAGATGCCGACGAAAACTCTCCCAGAAAAGAGTGAGATAACGGTCATCGGCGGCGGTATAGTCGGCGTCACGATAGCGCATGAGTTAGCTAAGCGCGGGGAAGAGGTAACCGTCATCGAGAAGCGCTTCATCGGCTCTGGTTCAACCTTCCGCTGCGGAACGGGGATAAGGCAGCAGTTCAACGATGAAGCTAACGTTCAGGTGATGAAAAGGTCGGTCGAGCTCTGGAAGAAGTACAGCGAGGAGTACGGCTTCCCCTTCGAGCAGACCGGCTACCTGTTCCTGCTCTACGACGATGAGGAAGTTGAAACCTTCAAGAGGAACATAGCCATCCAAAACCGCTTTGGCGTCCCAACGAGGCTCATAACGCCGGAGGAGGCCAAGGATATAGTTCCGCTTTTGGACATAAGCGAGGTTATCGCCGCTTCCTGGAACCCAACCGATGGGAAGGCAAGTCCCTTCCACTCAACGGCCAAGTTCGCGCTCCACGCTGAAGAGTTCGGGGCGAAGCTGGTGGAGTACACGGAAGTCAAAGACTTCATCATTGAGAACGGCGAGATTAAGGGTCTGAAAACGAGCAGGGGAAAGATAAAGACCGGCATCGTCATCAACGCCACCAACGCGTGGGCCAAGCTCATCAACGCGATGGCCGGGATAAGGACGAAGATACCGATAGAGCCCTACAAACATCAGGCCGTCATCACTCAACCCATAAAGAAGGGTTCGGTTAAGCCCATGGTGATTTCATTCCGCTACGGCCACGCATACCTCACCCAGACGGCCCACGGCGGGATAATAGGTGGAGTGGGTTACGAAGAGGGCCCGACCTACGATTTGAACCCAACCTACGAGTTCATGCGCGAGGTAAGCTACTACTTCACCAAGATAATTCCCGCTTTAAGGGAACTCCTGATCCTGAGGACGTGGGCAGGCTACTACGCCAAAACACCGGACAGCAACCCCGCCATAGGCAAAATCGAGGAGCTGAGCGACTACTACATAGCGGCTGGTTTCAGCGGTCATGGCTTCATGATGGCTCCAGCGGTGGCAGAGATGGTGGCCGACCTAGTCACGAAGGGCAAGACCGACCTTCCTGCCTGGTGGTACGACCCGTACCGCTTCGAGCGGGGTGAACTGCGCGGTAAGGCGCTGCAGATGGGATGAGGTTTTTCTTTTTTGGTTTTCCAAGGCTTCTCTCCATCGCCTCTGGATGGTGTAAAGTCGAACTTTTCTGCTTTATAAAGAGGTGTAAAGTGTCATTTTACACCCATCCTCTAAGAGCTTCCTCCCCAAGATCACTCGGACCTCGCGGTAAAGGACGTGCCGGGGTTTCTGTACGGGCTTTAGTAGAAGAGCCAAAGGACGATCCATGAGATAAGCTGGCTCGAGCTGAAGAAGGCCATACTTGGAGGTTACTACCTTGAGTTCCGCGCGAGGGGCAAGAAGTTCACTCTCTACACAGATGCCGCCCAGCACATCTACAATATCTTAAAGCAGTACGGCAGTGCTTGATTTTTCAATCCTCCTCTCATCATTTCGACGGAAATTTTATAAGAAGCCCACCCTTCTTTCCGCTGATGACAAAGCGTGAGAAGGCCATCATACAGGGAAGGCGGGAGAGGACTTTAAAGTTCAAAAAGCTCCAGGTTAAGCGGAGGAACGTCTTAATCCTGGCCATAGCGATGTTCATCGCCAACGTAGCCTTCGGCATGGCCTTCCCGTATCTAAGCGTCTACATGAGAATCCTCGGCGCGAGCATGTTCATGGTCGGCCTCCTCAGCGTAGCCTTCAACCTTACCTCCACCATCTTCCAGTACCCCTTCGGCTGGCTCTCCGATTCAACCGGCAACAGAAAGGCCTTCATAGCTCTCGGCACAGCTTCTCTGGGCCTGTTCTACGCCTTCATGGCCTTCGCCGTCTCTCCAGCCCAGGTTCTTCTCCTCAGAACTCTCCAGGGAGTTTTTGGCTCGGCCATGATGCCGGCGCATTCGGCCCTTATTTCAGAGCTCTCAACCAAAGCAGGCTCGATATTCGGCCTCTTCAACTCGGTGGAAAATGCAGGCTTCATGGCCGGCAACTTCCTCGGCTCGGCCGTCGTCGAATACCTTGGCATGAAGAGCGTTTTCATCATCGCCGGCATTTTGCTCCTCCTCTCCTCGGCTCTGGTTCTTTTGATAAAAGAGAGGCCAAGCGGAAGGCGCTCCCTCCTCGGGATGATTCTCGTGAGGGAGGGTAGAGAAAGCTGGCGCGCAACGGTCAGGGGTTCAGCTTTTAAAAAGCTCATGTGCGGTCACCTTGGCCTCTTCTACCTCACCGTCTTCCTCGTCATGACGGCGAGCGGGCAGTTCTACAGCGTCTCCTCGGTTTACTTCAAGGAGGTCTTTGGCGAGTGGAGCGTTGGCGTTATCTTCGGAATTGAAAGCCTTGCAGCGGCTCTAACCGGCTACTTCATCGGAAGGCTGATAGACCGATATGGAGCGAAGAGGTTCTACCTGCTGGCCATAGCCGGTTACGGCTTGGCCTTCCTCCTCTATGCCTTCGCTAAAAACGTCTGGCTGGTCTTCGGTGTCGCCTTCCTCTCGGGGGTGAAGTGGGTGATGACTATAAACTCGACATCGGCATATGTCGCCGAGAGGGTGAGTGTCAAGGAGAGGGCCCAGGGGATGGGTCTGCTGAACACCATGATGAGCCTCGGCTGGGTTGTCGGGCCGTTGATAGGGGGTTATCTCGCTGGAATAAGCTTCACCCTGGACTTCGTGAGCACTCTGATTCCCCTAAGCTTGGCCTTCATCCTGGCCCTCAGATTACAAGAGTGATGCACTCCGGCGGAACTCTCTCCACTATCCTCACGTTCTTTCCAGCTTTGAAAACCTTCAGCCCCTTTCTCCTAAGGCAGTTAGCATCTATGATGAGCAGAATCACGTCCCTCCCGTGCCTTCTGCCGGTTTCAAGGGCCTCGCTCCTGCTCGTGCTCAGGTGGACAAACTGCCTTCCCATCGCCCTCAGGCCCTCTCTCATGATGGAAGGAAGGTTCCTCCTCGTGGTTCCATGGTAGAGAAACCTGCTCTCAGTGTCCTCCTCGTGCTTCAATCTCACAGGAAAGCTGTGGCCGTAGCGGGCGCGGATTTTTCCACCCCTTATCTCGTAGCGTCCCTTCGGGTCATTCTCGACGATCTCCCTCACGAGTTCCCCGGTTACATCGGGATAGACGGTCTTGAGGGCCTTTACAAGCTCAGCTAGGGGGACGAAGCCTTCCTCATCAGGTTTAAGGCCGAACTCCTCCGGGGAGTGGCGCAGAATGTAGGCCATGAGCTTGCTTACCCTCTTGCGTTCCATCAAAAAGAGGTCTGTGGGGAAAATAAAAAGCTCACGCGTGGAACGCCGACGGTGCCTCGACCTTTTTCTTGACGTTTACGTCGGTGATTATGAACTCGTCGTAGACGAAGCCCTTCTCGTAGACATCAAACCTCTGCCCGAGCCTCTCGCCCCATATGTGGGTGCTGACCCTGTAGCCGGCCCTTCCGCCTATCAGGGAAGTCCCCCTGAACCTGAGCTCAAGAACCCCGCCGGTCAGGTTGGTCGTCATGTTCGATGCCCTTCCAAGAAGCCCCTCGAAGATGGCCTTAAGGTCTTCGTAGGT
Source organism: Thermococcus sp. (assembly GCF_027052235.1). Lineage (NCBI taxonomy): Archaea > Methanobacteriati > Methanobacteriota > Thermococci > Thermococcales > Thermococcaceae > Thermococcus > Thermococcus sp. The sequence continues at coordinate 12,271 of NZ_JALUFF010000020.1, read as the reverse complement.
GAGGTTGTAGTAGAGGAACTGGGTGCCGTTCCTGAACTCAACACGGTAGGGCTCTTTGGAGAGGTACTTCATCGTGAAGTTGACTATATTGTACTTCCACGTCATGTTGAGCACAATGGAAGGGGGTAAGCCAATGCTCTCGTTGGTCAGCTTGAACCAGTTACCCCCAACGGAGACGTAAACGTCGTTCCCTACGATAACTTCCCTAGTTAATGTAGATGCTCCACCGGGGAAAACGACAGTGGTTATGTTAATCTCAGCCTTTCTCTCGGTGAAGTCAAGGTAGCCCTTCCTATTGTAGATGAGGGTAACCTTCTGGCTCTGGGTGAGGTTTCCCTGTACAAGGGTCATGTTGAGCTTTAAGCTTGTGTTGTCGATGAACGTGAACTGCTTTATTTCCTTCAGTCCCTCCAGCAGTTCCTCCCTTGATGGCTGTTTGGGCTTGAGGGTGAGCTCAGGAGAAGTCGAGGTACTGGACCTTTCGCCGATGCATCCGGCAACAACACTCATAAAGAGCAGGAGAAGGATGATTAGCGCGAGCCTTTTCATCTCCCTGCCCCCAGATTTGTTGAGGGACACTTCAATCTTATTAACCTTTTCCGTGAGCAAAGAGAAGAAAAGGATCAGATGTCGAAGTACTTCATAAACTCCCAGGGGGTAACGTAGAGCGAATACTGGTTCCACTCGTCGGTTTTCAGCTCCATAAAGGCGTCGTAGATGTGGCTTCCCAGGATTCTCTGTATGACCTCGTCGCTGGCGAGCGCCTCCAAGGCCTCCTTGAGGCTCGTGGGCAGTTCTCCAATTCCAAACTCCCTTTTCTCCCTCTCGGTGAGCTTGTAGATGTCCTTCATCACAGGGTCGCCGGGGTCTATCTTCCTCCTTATGCCGTCCAGTCCCGCGGCAAGCTGGGCCGTTATGCCGAGGTAGGGGTTCTGGCTCGGGTCAGCACCCCTGTACTCGACCCTTATCGCTGAAGGCTTCTTGAAGTAGGCGGGAACCCTCACGAGGGCAGACCTGTTCCTCGGGCTCCAGGCTATGTATATCGGAGCCTCGAAACCGGGGACGAGCCTCTTGTAGGAGTTAACCGTGGGGGCGTTCAGAGCTGTCAAAGCAGGGGCGTGCTCAAGGAGTCCACCGATGTAGTACCTCGCCAGCTGGCTCAGGCCGAACTCGTCGTCCGGGTCAGAGAACAGGTTCTTCCCCTTAAACGGCTCGCCCTCCCAGAGGCTCTGGTGGACGTGCATCCCGCTGGCGTTGTCTAAGTAGAGGGGCTTCGGCATGAAGGTCGCCAGAAGGCCGTGCATCCTCGCGACGTTCTTTGCCACAAACTTGTAGATGTAGAAGGCATCGCCAACGCCAACCAAACCGAAGGGCTTGAAGTCGAGCTCAACCTGACCGGCGGTGGCAACCTCGTGGTGGTGGTACTCAACTATTACCCCCATCTTTTCGAGGTAATAGACTAGCTCGTTCCTGTATTCGAGCGTCCTGTCCTCGGGAGGCGCTCTGAAATAGCCCTCCTTGGGCCTTATGATGGGCAACTCCTCAAGTTCCCTGCTGTTCGGAATGACCCTCGGGGCGCCCCAGGAATCACCCTCGCCACCGTTCGGGGTTACGAATAAATCCCATGTGAGGTTCCTGATGTCGATGCCGTCAAAGACGAAGAACTCTATCTCCGGCCCGAAGATGGCGGATTTACCTTCCTTTCCGAGTTCCCTCTCAAGCATCTTCGCCACGAAGCCCCTTGGGTCGCAGTCGGCCAGCTCCTTGCCCCCAGCCTCGTAGATGTCCCCGAACATTATCGCGCTCGCGTGTATTCCGTCCATCCACGGGATTACCCTCAGCGTCGATGGATCGGGCTTCCAGACCATATCGCTCTGCTCGATGCTCTTGAACCCCCTGACGGAAGAGCCGTCGAAGCCTATGCCGTCCTCGAAGGCGCTACCCTCTATGAACTCCCTGGCCGGTATCGAGAAGGTCAGCAGGTAGCCCCTGACGTCGGTAAACGCACAGAGAACCTGCCTGATACCCTTCTCGGCCAGAACCTTTTTTGCCCTTTCAACCATCCCTGTGTTCATTTTTATCACCAAATTTAGAGTGTTTGTTCATTAAAAACACGATAATTTTGAGCAAATTTACAAGATATAAACTTTTTGTCTGAAAGATTATCATTTTGACAAAGATCAAATGGTTTGAGGGCAGAACTCATAACAGGAGGACGCAGTTTCAAACAAAAACGACAAGGAGGGAGATGTACCTAGTGTCGCGGTGTCGTACGGTTATTCTGCTGTTCTCAATATTCCACGCAATCATTTCAGCTTTCTCATCGCCATCTCCCCCGCAACCGTTATCGGGTCAATCGTCGGGCTTATTGGCGGAGCGTAGGCCGTCTCAAGGTAGGCCACGTCTTCAGCGGTTGCGCCCTTCTGAGCCAGAGCAGAGAGAGTCATTATCCTGCCCCAGACCCGCTCACCGCCGACTATCTGTGCCCCGATGAGCTTCTTATCCGATTTTCTGAAGATAAGCTTCACCGTTATCGGCTTGCCACCGGGGTAGTACTCGGGCTTGGTTGAACCTTTGAACTTGCCGACGGTTATCTCGATGCCCTCCTTCTTCGCCCTTTCCTCGGTGATTCCGAAGGCACCTATCTCAAGGTCGAAAAGTTCGGTTATCGCTGTGTTGAAGACGGGCCTGAAGGAAACATCTTTACCAGCTATGTGTTCCGCTGCAACCTTCGCCATCCTCACCGCGCTCGTTCCGAGCTGGCTGAGGGTTCTCTTGCCGGTAACTGCATCAACCACCTCGGCGCAGTCGCCTATAGCGTATATGTCCGGGTCGCTCGTCTGGAGGTGCCCGTTGACGACTATTCCCCTGTTGACCTCAAGGCCGGCCTTTTTGGCCAGCTCAACGTTCGCCCTTACGCCGGTGGCGACGAGAACGAGGTCTGCCGGAACTTCCTCCTCGCCGATCTTAACGGCCTCGACCGGGCTTCCGACTATTTCACTCACACCGATGCCGAACCTGAAGGAAACGCCGTGCTTTTCCATCTCTGCCTGAACGAGCTTGGCAGTATCTTTGTCGAGCATCGTGGGCATCAGGCGATCCATCAGTTCTACAACTAAAACCTCCATACCGAGCTTTGCGAAGGCTTCGGCCCCTTCAAGGCCTATTAAGCCGGCGCCGATGACCACCGCTTTCTTCGGCTTCCTCTCGGTGATGTAGGATTTGATTCTCCTCACGTCGTCGAGGCTCTTGAGGGTGAAAACTCCTTCGTTCTCAACGCCCTTTATCGGCGGGATAAACGCTTTGGAGCCAACCGCTAAGACGAGCTTGTCGTAGGGGACTTCGCCCTTATCTGTAATGACGACCTTTCTCTCGCGGTCTATGGCTTTGGCCTCGGTGGAGAGCATTAGCTTGATTTTCTGCCTTTCGTAGAACTCGTTCGGGAAGACGATGACATCTTCGGGCTTCTCTATGGTTCCGCTTATCACGTGCGGCAGGGCGCACGGAGAATACTGCATCGTGGGTTCCTTCCCGATGACCGTGATTTCAGCCTTCCTGTCGGCCTTCCTGAGAAAGAGGGCGAAGTTGCTTCCTGCCGTGCCAGAACCGGTTACGACGACCTTCATGGACACCACCGGGGGAAGAAGGGAGGTGAGGTATAAAAGGGTTAGCTCAGCGGTAGGCTCTCTCACGCGGCTCGACCTTGAGAATGACAATCACCTCATCGTCCCAGCGGACGGTGTACAGAACCCGATAGTTACCAAGCCTAACTCGGTATGCCCGCTCCGAGCCGCGTATCTTTTTAATGTCGAAGCTTTCCACGGGCACCGGGTTGATTTTCAACGTCTCCACAAGCTCGGCAAAGCGCTTTAAGTTGGCAGGAGGGAGGTTTCTTATTCCTTTTTCAGCCCGCTTGCTGACCACAAGCCTGAAGGTCATAGTCCCAGCTCCTTCTTGAGCTCCTCCCAGTCCTTTCCGTTTTCAAGTGCCTCCTTCTCAAGGGCTTCAATCTCCTCTGGGCTTTCCCCCGCTTCCTCTTCGACGAGCTTTGCCTTGAGCTTCAGGAGTTCTTTCTCCATCTCGTCGAGGCGCTTTTTCATCTCTCGTATGTCATAGAGGAGGACGTTTATCGGATCAGCCTCCATCACTCTCACCGTTTGGATATTGGAACGAAGGTTAATTACCTTTCCGCTCACCGCATCCACTTCCTCGCTATGACAGCTACAATGAGCGCCATGAAGACCGCTCCGGTCAGGGCTTCGAGGGCGCTCAGGGCTTTGAGCCAGCCGATCGGGTGCATGTCGCCGTAACCGAGGGTGGTGAAGGTGACGAGGGAGTAGTACAAATGATTTAGTATGTCAGTTACAGGTTTACCGCTGGCATCTATTATTTTGCCAAGGGAAAGCCAAGAAGAGAAAATATAGTAAAGAAGTGCAGACCACAGAATCACATCAATACTGGCGAGTAAAGTTTTCTTCCAGTTTGTGCCATATTCACTAACACCATCTGCGAGTATCCTCTCAGTTTGCACTCCGATCCATGTTCCAAGATAATACATGATGGCTTTTAGTTTACCTCCAATACCATTAGCATTCTCAAGGTTCTCTTTTGCATGCAACATCCTAAGCTTCCTCTTGGCGCGCATTTCGAGAACGAACATCCTGTCGGCTTCCTCTCGTTTACCTTCTTTTTCGAAGCTTAGGCGCTGAATACGGAGGGCTTCTATCATAGCTTGAGGATTTGAAAACCGTGAGCTGAAGAACTTCCATAGCGTAGAGATATTGGTTTCGTTCTTTAAGCTCCCTAAAAAGTCCGCCCCCTGCCTAAAGTCACAGTTGGCAAAGCTCAATTCGTCGTGGAACTTAGGCGCAGGTTCGTCTAATGTTAGATCCTCATTAACAAAGACTGCTATCCTCTCAAAGACGGAACCTTTGAACGTTGTCTTACCTTTGAATTCTGCCGCTTGAAATTCAATGGCCTTTTTGAACTCAACTTCTTGGAACCAAGCCTCGTCATTGAATGTCACGTTCTTAAAGCTCGCTCCCTTTTCGAATACAGCGAAGTTGAAGATAGCGGTTCTAAACTCTGCAAAGTCAAAGAATGCAGTCTCATAAAAATGGCAGTGACTGAAATTTGCATCAGAAAATTTACAGAACCAGAAATCTACCTTCTCTTTAAACTTTGCGTTTGAGAAGTTAGCTTGACACTTAAAGATTACAGGCTTTCCCTCAGCAGTCTTTCCAAAGGCAGCAATGCTCTCGAACTTAGCATCGAAGAACGAGACACCTTCACCTTCAAAAGTAGCTCCATCAAATTCGACACGTCCAGAAAATGTCGTCAGCTGGAATCCAATGTTTATTAGGGTTGCATTGTTAAAATATGTCCTACCCCCAAAATGCGTTTTTCTAAAAACTTGATATTCTTTATCCCTGCTAATCATTGCGTGAGCAAAGTTAGCATCTTTCTCAAAATTTGCCCATTCAAAAGAAATTTTACCAAAAATAGCATGTTCAAAGTTCACGTCTTCTTTAAAAACAGCTCCCCGAAAGTTAACGCAGTCATCCCTATCACAGAATTTCCTATCAACTCCATCTATAGAAACCTTAAAAACCTTAACGGGCTCATGTGGAATATCCGGGAAAATAAAGCCGCTAGCGTCAAGAGGTTTATCAAAAACGAGAACCTTCTGGAGTCTTCCGTCAACTTCACGTTCTTCTAACCTTGGCGCGAATTTTCTGAAAAAAGCTTCCCAGAACTGTCTCTCTTCCTCTGGTGTCTTAGACTTCTTGTAAAAAATCGACTCATCTATATGCCCCTTTTTTGGCATGGATGCACTTTGCGTTCCAGAACTATAAAAACTTTTGTCAAAAGCGAACAAAAGAAGGGAACCCTCAAGGCTCCACTACAGTCCCGTTGTGCTTCCCCCTCACGACGTCGAAGAGGTGGTATGCATCTTTTTTGCCCACGATGTAGGTCTTTATCCGTCCGCGCTGGATGAACTTTGCGGCTAAGGCATCAACGACGCTACTTCCACCGGCCTTGCTCTCCGCTTCCATCGCTATCTCGACCAGCTGTTCGGGCGTTATCCTGTCGAGCTTCTTCGCGTTCGGGTTCTTTCTTGGATCGCTGTCGTAGACACCGTCAACGTTCGTAACGACCACGAGAAGGTCTGCCTGCAGGTACTCCGCGAGGAGCGCAGCGACAGCGTCAGTCGTGTGGCCCGGGTGGGTTCCGCCCATTATCGGTATCTTCTTGAGCTGTATCACCTCCCAAGCCTTACGGAAGTCCTGAATGACGAAGGGATACGCCTTCTCACCGAGGGCAGCTATGAGTAGCATCGCGTTTGCCCTCGTGATGTGGATTCCTATGTAGTCCTTGAATGTCTCGTTGGGCGTGAAGGTCTTTGCGGCCCTGATGTACTTTCTTGAAACCTTTCCGCCTCCGACTACCACAGCTACCTCGTGGTCTTCGCTTATTTTGATGAGCTCGTAGGAGAGAGCCCTTATGAAGTCGATATCCGGGTCTTCAGGAACGAGAACCGAGCCACCTATGTCAAAGACTATCCTCATGACGACCCTCACGGTGGTAAGCCGGTGCATTTATAACATTTTTCTTGTCATTGGGATGGCAAAAGAAGGGGGAGGAGCTCAGCCTATCTGGAAAGCACTGGAGCGGAGCTCACCGCGCTCGAAGCGGTACGGGTCGTACCACTCCCAGTCAATGGGAGCTTTGGAGCGACCTCTGGCAATCAGCTCGGCCATCGCCTGCCCAACTGCCGGAGCCATCATGAAGCCGTGGCCGGAAAAGCCTGCCGAGATGTAGAAGTTGTCGAGGAGCTTTCCTATAGCGGGATTCCTATCGGGGGTTTTGGCGTAGAAGCCAGCCCACTGCCTTATCACGTGGGCGTACCTCAGTGGAGGAGCTATCATAACCGCGTATCTCAAAACTCCGCGCAGGAAGTCGTAGGTCGGCTCAACGTCTTTTAGGCTCTTTGCCTCGTGCTCTATCCCGGCGCCGCAGATTATCCCGCCGTCCTCGCCGTCTTGGATTATGTAAGAGTTGTTCCAGCTCGGCGGACAGACCAGCGGTTCCGCCTGACCCCTCTCCAGGGGTTCCGTCTTGACGAGCTGGTGCTTGTAGGCTCTTATCGGCACGAGGTCGCGCTTCAAACCGGCCATCTCGTTGATTACAGGCGCCCAGGCGTTGGTCGCGTTCAGAACGGCGTCAACCTTAACCCTCTCCACCTTCCCTCTGCTCCTGAACTTCACAGCGGTTATCTCTTTGCCCTCGCGCTCGAAACCAACCACCTCGGTGTGCTCCCTCGCGTCAACGCCCATCTCCTTGGCCCGGAAGAGGTAGGCGAAGAGCGTCTTGAACGGGTTCGCCTTCCCGTCCCTGGGGTTCCATGCTCCAGCTAAGAATGGCTCGGTGTTGAGGATCGGGACTATCTCTTTCGCTTCATCCATGTCGATAAGCCTCGTGGGAACCCCCAAGCGGTTCTGGAGCCTTATGTTTGACTTAAAGGCCTCGACCTCCTCCTCACTCGTCGCAAGGAAGAGGTAGCCGGTCTGCCTGAAGTTTATGTCGAAGCCGAGCTCCTCCTCAAGCCTCTCCCAGCGTTCGATCGAGTACTTCATGAGCCTTATGTTCGACTCGTCCGTGAACTGGGCGCGGATTCCGGTTGCGCATCGAAAGGTCGAGCCCGAGCCGAAGTAGTTCTTCTCGAAGAGCACAACATCCTCCCCGAGCTTCGCCAGCTCGTAGGCGGTGGCAACGCCGATTATTCCGCCCCCGATTATCGCGACCTTACCCATCCTCACCACCCACGAGAGCCTCGACCCGGACGGGCCTTATCGGGACCCTCGCCTTTGGAAGTCCTATTTCCCCGGGCCTTTTGCCGGTTTTCCTCGCGAGAATAGATATTACGATTGGAATGCACGTCCTCCCCTGGCAGGGCCCCATACCGACGCGGAGGAGCCTCTTGATCTCCTCGATGTCGGTAACGCCAGAATCTATGAGTTCTTCAATCTCCTCGGCGGTGACGTCGTTACAGCGACAGACAATTACCTTTCCGTCACTCATTCTCTCACCACCACATCCCTTTCTGACGAAAGCGCTGGCGGAAAAGTTTTCACTCTACAACCCGCTCCGGTGGGTGTGAGAGCGTAACTCAATGCTTTTCTTTGAGTGTTCGCACGTGGAATGCGCCCTTCGGGCGCGGTTAGACCGCGAACCTCTCTGAAATCTTCGCTTCCCAATGGCTCTCCTGTCCAAACACGCTGGATTTTCATTCTCTCACCACCTTAACCGCCCTGACGTCCCAGGCGAGCTCGATAGGAACCTCAACGGTGATTATCGGCGTGTTCCCCCTAGTTTTCTCCCTCGGAACGACGGTGAGAACCTTTCCCTTCCCCACGGGCTCTCCAACACGGTTGAGGAGAAGGACTTCCTCCCCTTTCTTCGGCAGTGGGAGGAGCTCGTGGGGCATCGTTATCCTCGCCCTATCGCCAACGTACTGAATCATGAAGAAGGCCAGCCCGGGGCAGACCTGGACGCAGAGGGAACAGCCTATGCACCTATCATAGTCGACTATGGGTACGTCGTTGGGCGTTGGCATTCTTATCGCGTTGGTCGGGCATACTTCCCTGCAGGGGGCGCAGGGAATCTCCTGGGGACACTCTGGAACGGCCACGGGTCTCTGGCGGAGCCTCTCCTCGCTCGGCTTCGGGATTATTGAGAAGAGCTCCCCGGGAGTTATGTAGCCCCTCCGAAGGTAAGCCGGAACCTCAGGCATTCCCACCGACCTCCGAAAGGAGCTTCCTTATCCCCTCGGCAACGCGCCTTCCGAAGGGCCCGGAGCGGAACTCCTCAAGGTCGCGCTGGGCCCTCTCTATCTCCTTCACCCAGCTCTCATCGGCTATGCCAAGCCTTAGGGCAGCTGCTGTCCCAGCTATCTTACCTTCGAGCATAGCGGTCGTTGCCTCCTCTATCCCTGCAGAATCGCCGGCAACGAAGATTCCCCTGACCGTTGTTTCCATCCACTCATCGCGGACAGCTACGTGGCCCCCGAGCTCCCTGATGAACTTTATCTGGCAACCCGCCTGCTGGAGGAGCTCTATGCTCGGCCTCAGGCCGACTGCGAGGGCTATTACATCCACATCGAAGACCTTCTCCGTTCCCGGAATCGGCCTCCAGTTATCGTCGAGCTGTGCCACAACACCCCTCTCAACCCTCTCCTTCCCCTCCGCGCGCAGAATGGTGTGCCTCGTGAGGATTGGAACTCCGAGGCGCCTCACCTTGGCAGCATGCACGAAGTAACCCCCAATTTTGGGCATCGCCTCTACTATGGCCTTCACCTCAACCCCAGCCTGTATGAGCTGATAGGCTAAGATAAGCCCCACGTTCCCGGCGCCGACTATCAGAACCCTCTCCCCGGGCTTTACCCCGTAGGTGTTCATCAGCGTCTGAATCGCCCCAGCCCCGTAGATTCCGGGTAAATCGTTGTTCTCGAAGGGTATCATCTTCTCCATCGCTCCGGTTGCGACAATAACGGCCCTCCCGCGGAACTCTATGGATTCCCTGTTCTTCCTCACGCCGAGGACGAGCTTCTCGTTTCCATCGTGGAAGATTCCCACCGCTGAAGTTTCGAGGAATACCTGTATGTTCCCTCTCTTTTTGACCTCTTTCTCCAGGATTTTCGCTATCTCAACCCCCCTTACACCCGCAAACTGCTCCCTCTTTCCAAAGAACTTGTGGGTCTGCTTGACGAGCTGGCCTCCAAGCATGGGGTTCTCGTCGATGAGAACAACGCTCGCTCCCGCATCGGAGGCGTTTATTGCCGCCATTAAGCCGGCCGGCCCGCCACCGACGACCACTACGTCCGCCTTCACCACCCTGGCGTCTCTAAACTCGGGTGGCTTGGCTTTGGTTGGGAGCCTCGCCTTTCCTCTCTGGCGCTCGATTCTCATGCCATCCTCCACGAGGGTTATGCAGGTTCTAACGTTTGGAATCCCGTTGACGACCATCAGACAGGAGGAGCATTTGCCTATGGCGCAGAAGAGCCCTCTGGGGCGCTTTTTATTGAGGGAGTAGTTGAGAACCCTTATGCCCGAGGCGTGGAGGGCCATTGCTATGGTTTCACCCTCGTAGGCCTTTATCGGCTTTCCCTCGAAGTAAATGGTCAGCTCCCTGCCACGCTTGAAGTGGAGAATAGGGTGCTCCTTGAGGCGCATTGAGCGTCACCTGTGAACTGATTATGGACAGAACTTATGAAAATTTTTCAATCCAAAGGTGGACAACCTTTGGTTTCGGGCCTACCAAACCTTTATATATCCCGCCCGGATAACTAATCCCGGCGGCGGGCTAGGCCGGGGGGTTCGGCGTCCCCTGTAACCGGAAACCGTCGATATGCCGGGGCCGAAGCCCGGGGGGCGGTTCCTGAAACCGCGCCCGGAAGCCGGGGCATAACGATGAGCCCTCGTCCCGGGGGGCCGGCGGTGGGCGAGGTTCGGCTGGAGGGCCGAACTAACGCCCTTTGCCCGCCGAACCCCGCCAGGCCCGGAAGGGAGCAGCGGTAGGCGGGACGTTCGGCGCTCCCGGGGTAGCGGGGGTGAGCGAGCCCCGGTGGAAGGGCGCGGCGGAGGGTTCCCACCCCCGGGCGCGCCCGCCGCCACTAAACTTTTATCGCTTCTATCCAAGTTTTAACGGTGGTTCCAATGCACCCAAAGATAGGTTCCCTTCTCTCGCCGTTTCCACGGGTGGAGCTTATTCCATGGGAGACGCCGGTTCAGTACCTCCCGGAGGTTAGTGAAGCCGTTGGGGCTGACGTCTACGTCAAGAGGGATGATCTGACGGGTTTTGGGATAGGAGGCAACAAAATAAGGAAGCTTGAGTTCCTTCTCGGCGATGCCTTATCGAAAGGCTGCGACACTGTAATAACGATGGGGGCCGTCCACTCGAACCACGCCTTCGTAACGGCATTAGCGGCGAAAAAATTCGGACTGGAGCCGGTTCTCATCCTCCGCGGAAGGGAGGAGCCTAAGGGCAACTACCTCTTAGACAGGCTGATGGGGATCGAAACGAGGGTTTTTGACGTCGAAAAAACTGCTGAGCTGGCCCCGATAGCGGAAGAAGTTGCGGAGGAGCTGAGAGCTAAAGGAAAAAGGCCCTACCTGATACCGATAGGCGGAGCCTCCCCAATCGGAACCCTCGGTTACGTGAGGGCCGCTGGCGAGATAGCGTCCCAGTCAACGGAACTCGGCTTGGAGTTCGATACAATCGTTGACGCCGTTGGAAGCGGCGGGACCCTCGCCGGGCTGACCCTTGGCTTGAGTCTCATAGGTTCCAGAGCCAAACCCGTGGGAATCGGGGTCGGAATATTCGAAGGAGACGTGGGAGCAAAAGTTCTCAAGCTGGCTGAAGATGCCGGAAAACTCCTTGGGGTCAGCGCAAAGCTCGAAAGGCCGAGGATATACGACTACAGCTTCGGTGCCTATGGGAAGATAGTCAAGGAAGTCGCGGAGCTCATAAGATGGGTCGGAACGAGAGAGGGCCTTCTCCTCGATCCAGTCTACACAGGTAAGGCCTTCTACGGCCTGATGGAACTGGCAAAAACCGGAGAACTCGGCGAGAGAATCCTCTTCGTCCACACGGGCGGCCTTCCGGGGCTCTTCCACTACGGCGAGGAGATGCTCAGGCTCATGCAAAAGCCTTAAGTTCCCCTACATTTTTGCCTCTGAGGTGTCCACATGGCGAGCCTTGAGGTAGAGCTTTTCGGGATAAGGTTCGAGAACCCGCTCATCCTCGCATCCGGAATAAACGACAAGACCCCGGAGCAGTGGATTCGAGCGCATGAAGAAGGCGCCGGGGGAGTCGTAACAAAATCCATCGGAATCGAGCCGAGAAAGGGCTACGACAACCCAACGATAGTGGAGCTCCCCTACGGCCTGATAAACGCGATGGGACTGCCGAACCCGGGCTGGAAGGGTTTCCTTGAGATGATCGAGGGCTACACCTTCGACTTTCCGCTCATCGTTTCCATCTTCGGAGGAACACCTGAGGAGTTCGCCTTTCTCGCTGAAAAGCTGAGCGACGTTGCCGATGCTTTCGAGCTGAACCTCAGCTGTCCCCATGCCAAGGGCTACGGCATGGAGATCGGCCAGAAGCCAGAGAACGTGTATGAAGTTGTCAAAACCGTCAAAGACGCCACCAATAAGCCGGTCATAGCGAAGCTGACCCCCAACACCGACGAGGTAACGAAGCTCGGCTTGGC
>NZ_JALUFF010000019.1:51701-52101 GCF_027052235.1 Thermococcus sp. | reverse complement strand
TTCTCTACCTTTAGCCTTCCTCAGGCTCCTCGGCCGGAACGAGCTTATACGGCCCGAGGCTCAGCTTCTTGATTTCCTCCTCGGTAAGAAGTCTGCTCTTAACCTTCTCGCCTATCAGAGCGCTGTTCCCGAGGGGGTCGGCTATTCTGACAGTCAGGGGCTTTTTGCCCTCCTTGACCTCTTCGATGTACTCCAGTATCTCGTCGGCCTTCTTTACAGCCTCTTCGTCCCCTTCCTGCCTCCTGAACTCCCTCGCCATCAGGAGGGTCTCGCGAACCCTCTCAAGGACGCCCTCGACGTTGGTTATGAAGCCTTCCGCTGCAGGCCCCGGCTCTATCTTCACCCCTATCTCCTCAAGCTCTATCGTCCCGCTCTTGCTCCTCACGACCCTCGTGAAGAG
>NZ_JALUFF010000019.1:0-51691 GCF_027052235.1 Thermococcus sp. | reverse complement strand
CCCTCACCGTGTAGAGCTTCGGCGGTCTGTCTTCGAGTATCATGACGTCGGCGTTGCGGTAGCCACACCTCTCGCAGTATATCGTGCTCTCCATGACCTTGCCGAAGTAGGGAATCTCGTGGATGTATTGCATGGCTTTGAGCGTTCCCTTCCCACCGCATATGGGGCAGTCCCCAAGGCTTATTACCTGAATCTCGCCGAGCTCGGGTTTAACATCAACCTTCTCCTTCTTCTCGCCCTCCACCATTTCACGACCACCGGGAGGAAGAACCCAAAAGGATTTATAAAGGCATGGTTAAGAAAAAAGTCACTTGGCTATCCTTATGTCGCTCGGAAGGAGTATGAGCTTTATCTCGTTCCTGCAAACCTTCGCGGCCTGCCCGTCGAGGGCGTTTACCATGCCCTTTATCTGCTCCGCTATCTTTTCGAGGACGTCGGGCCTCTTCTCAAGGGGCGTCAAGTCCACAAGGACTATGTTGCCCTCTTGGAGCTCAGCGGAAATCCTCTCAAGGTCGGAGTAGCTCGTCACGGTTATCTTCTTCAGGTAGCGGAACTGGGGCTTAACGAGCTCCTTGGCGAGAACGTCTTCCTCAATAGGGACGACCTCTATGTCGCTCCTTGGTGGAACCTCCTCCTTCTTCTTTAGCGAAGCCGGAATCTTTCTCCTGGGCCTCTCTTCCTTCCTTTTAAGGCTGTCAAACAATCCCATGACCGTCCCCCCGTAACACCTAAGGCTGTCTAATTTTAATTACCAACCTTTATAGCTCTTTCTCAAACTCTTCGGGCCTTTCCTCCTTCAGGCAGAAGAGCCCGTAGAAGGAGAGCGCAAAGGTCGCAACGGACAGCAGGATAACAGCTGTTATCGAGAGCTTTGGCCCCTTCTCGCTCCAGAGGTAGAGGGCCCACACGAGCAGAGCTAAACCCCATAGCCCCGTTGTGAGGAGGAGCTCCTTCTGGGACTCCTCCCTGAGGAGAAGGTAAACCGTTCTCACAAAGAAACCCGCGAATATAACCGAGGCTATGATTGTTATGATGTCCATTTCAACCACCGGAAAATAGAAAGGGGTTCAGGCCTTGACGGCCTCAAGGACTATCTTCCTTATCTCCTCCGCCTTCTTGAAGGCGGTGTCGACGGCGTACATTACCTCCTCAAGCTTGAAGGCACCGCCTTCGCCCTTCTGGACCGCGGAGATGTGGCCGTTCTCGTCGGTGGTTATGGTTATCCTGCCGTCCATGACGCGCTCCTCGTCCAGGTTCGGGTCAACGACGATGTTGTTGCCTATCTTGGCGAAGGTAACCGGTATCGGAACCCTTCTCACAGGGAGGGGCTCGTACTCGTCGAGCACCGTTACCTCGCCGGTCTCCTCGTTGTACTCAATCTTGGGCATCTTCGTGCTCATCAGGGCCGCTATGGCACCTATACCGCTGGCGTCGAGGAGGTTCCCGTCGTGGTCCAGGACGTGGACGTCTATGAATATCACCCTGACGAGCTTGCCCGGAACTATCGCAAGCTTTTCCAGCTCAACAGCCTGGCTTTCCCTTATGCCCCTGTCAACAACCCTCGCAAGCTCGATGGCGTTCTCGTCAGGCGGGCCGGGCTCAAAGGTCGGCGAGGCCAGCGGGACAAGCTCGACGTTGGTCGTCATGACGCCCTTCTCAGGCAGGTCCGGGAAGGGTTCGCCGAGGTCGACCTTTATGCCCACGAGAACCTGAGTGTTTCCAAGCTTGACCCATGCAGAGCCCTCGGCCTTCTCGATGACGTTGACCTTAATTTCCAGGTCGCGGTAGTCCTCGAAGGAGCGACCGTCTATCCTCTTGCCCTCGCGGAGAAGGCCGAGAATGTGATCGCGCATTATGCTTGCCATAACCTCAACATCACTCATTTCCCTCAACCTCCCTCGCTATCTTGAGGTACTTCTCCTTGAGAGCTTCTCTCTGCTTCTGGTAGATGGCCTTGGCGCCCTTTATTGCGAGCTTTACGGCCTCGATGAACTCCTCTCTGGTGAGGTAGCCGTCCATCTGGAGGAGAGTTATGTCGTTCTTGAGGGGCATTATGGCAACGGGAACGTCTGCCTCGCCATAGTTGTCCTCGTCCTTGTTCAGGTCGAGCACTATCTCCCCGTCTATCTTTCCAGCTGCACATGCAGCTACAAGGTCTTTCATGGGTATGCCCGCATCTGCAAGGGCCAATGAGGCGGCGGTTATCCCGGCAACTCTCGTTCCGGCGTCAGCCTGAAGAACCTCTATGAAGACGTCCACGGCTGTCCTCGGAAACATGTGGAGCAGTAAGGCCGGCTCAAGTGCACCCCTGATGACCTTGCTTATCTCGACGCTCCTCCTGTCCGGACCGGGCTTCTTTCTCTCCTCGACGCTAAACGGGGCCATGTTGTACCTTACCCTGAGTATTGCCCTGTCCGGCCTCTGGAGGTGCTTGGGGTGTATCTCCCTCGGGCCGTAGACGGCAGCTAAAATCTTGTTCTTGCCCCACTCGACGTAGGCCGAGCCGTCCGCGTTCTTGAGTATGCCAACTTCCATTTTAATTGGCCTGAGCTCGTACTTCTTCCTACCGTCAAGCCTCTTACCGTTCTCATCGATGAGCTTTAATCCCTCAGGCCTGCCCATCATTTTTGTCACCTTCCTCCTTTTCCTCGATAGAGGGTACCTCCTCTATAACGCCCTGCTCCTTCAGTTCCCTGAGCCTTGAGAGCAGGAACTCCTTCACCCTGTCGGTGAGCCCCTGGGTGTGGCTCTCGCGGTCAACCTTCAGAATTGCCTCTATCGCGAGCTTCTCAAGCTCGTCGTTCTTTCCGCTGACCCAGACCCAGCCGTTCTGGCCGACTATTATCCTCGTGTTCGTCAGCTTCTTGATTAGGTTTATCATAGAACCGCCCTTGCCGATGAGCCTCGGCACCTTGGAGGGGGTAATGGTTACAAGCTGGCCTCCCCTGAGGGGTCCGCCCTTGAAGGGCATCCCCTTCGTTGTCAGGTCGATCTGATTTATCTCGTTGAAGGCCTTGACCTTGGCGTAGATTATGTCCCCAATGTCGAATATCTTCCTCAGGTCAGTCTTGAGCAGGTCTATCCTCTCCTCCACAGCGTCCTGAACTCGGAGGTTGGCCTGGTATGGCGCGCCTATGTCAACGACCCAGTTCGAGAACCTGACGTCCACTATCTTGCCGAGCACGTTGTCTCCAACTTCGGGTATGTAGGGTCCCTCAAGCGGTATGACCCTTATCATGTCTCCCCTGATCTCCACGAGCCCTATCACCGTCGAGTATATCCTGTTGCCTTCCCTGAAGGTCCCTCTTCCGTTCTTAAAGGGCCCCTGGGCAAGCAGTGTCCCAGGGACTACCAATTCCCTTGGCTTAACAAAAATCCTCCTCATAGTCCCTTCCTCTCTATAAGTTTGGTTACCGCGGTGCCCTTCGTCAGGGCGTTGAGCTTCTCATAAAACTCCTCCTCAACTCCTCCCGGAATCTCAATGAGGAACATCCAAGAGCCGTCGCTGGCCCACTCCTCGCGCTTTATGCTCCCGAACTTCCGAACCTCGCCGTAGGCTCTGCCAACGTAGTCAGCGGGTATCTTTACCGCTATCACCTTCATCTCAAGCTTTATCGGGAGGAGGGGTCTTATCGCCTTTATCACCTGAGGAACCTGCGCTTCTGCATCCTTGAAGAGGTCAACGTGGACTCCCGCTTCCTCCATCGCTCTGAGGATTCTCTCCACCGGATGTGGGTAACCTGTTCTGGGATCGACGGCGTGCCTGTGGATTATCGTCGCTATGTAGCGCCTCTTCTCCTCAAGCATCTGCCTTCTCTGCTCGGCTGTGAGCTGAACTTCGCCCTTTCGAAGGATTATCTTTGCCACCTCGTAGGGGTCGCTCGTTCCAAAAATCTTCTCCATCTCGTGCTCGCTGGCCTTGTCGCCCTTGTGGGCATCCTTGAAAACGTAAGGAGTGGCCAGGATTTCCTCTATCGGAACGTCCTTGCCCTCCTTGAAGTCCCTAGCCAGATATGGGTCAACGAGTATCTCAAAGGTCTCGCCGTGCGTCTTCAGACGGGCGATGACGGCCTTATCAACGCTTATCGGCATCGCCCGTCACCTCAGTAGTTCTGGTCGAGCTCGGAGTAGTCCTCCTCCCTCTCCTCGACTTCCTCTTCCTTGACTTCCTCAAGGACTTCGCTGAGGTACTTCTCAAGCTTCTCCGCCGGGAGCTTCTTCCAGCGCTTCTCCTCGGTGGTTATATAGGCGACCTCTATTGCCTCGGCGCTGGGCTCCTCAAGGGTTTTCGCGAGAGCAAGTATGGCGAGCTTTATGGCCCCCTCCATGTCTATCTCATCGCTGTAGTGCTCCTCAAAGATGGCCATGGCAACGTTCCTTCCACTGCCTATCGCTACCGCCTTCCACTCGAAGTAGGCACCGCTCGGGTCCGTCTCGTAGAGCTCCGGCTTCTCGTTAACCCCGGCCATTAGGAGGGCCGCTCCAAAGGGCCTCACACCGCCGTACTGGGTGTGGGCCTGCTTGAGGTCGCAAATCTTCTTCACCAGAACGGTGAGCGGGACGGGTTCGCCGTAGGTGAGACGGTAGATTTGAGCCTCCAGCCTAGCCCTGTCCACGAGAACCCTCGCGTCAGCTATTATACCACTCGGCGCTGCCGCTATGTGGTCGTCTATGAGGAATATCTTCTCGTAACTCCTCGGCTCGATGAGCTTGCTCGTTATCCTCTTCTCAACTGCCAGAACAACACCATCCTTCCACTTGACGCCTACGGCGGTGGCTCCCCTTTTAACGGCCTCCCTTGCGTAGTTGACCTGGAAGAGCCTTCCGTCGGGGCTGAAGACCGTAATAGCCCTGTCGTAACCTGCCTGCGGTGGTACAAACGCCATTTCACATCACCCCTACTTTCACTACTCCTTTCCGATTGTTCTCCGGTGATATATTAAGCTTTTCTATTTTCCCCTGAGGGCAACAACGGCCATCTTTCTGGCTGTCCGCCTTGCCATGTCAAGGGGTATGAAGGACAGCAGGAAGACTATAAGCCCGGCAACGACCGAGGTTTCATTCCCTATTGGCCTGAATATCAGCAGGACAAAGCCCGTCAGGAGTAAGAGCGAGCCGAGTCCAAAGAGCCTCCTGTATGTTCTCTCCATCTCCTTCAGCTCGTCCATTAAATCACCAAGCCTTTTTAACCCCAATGGGATTTAAGCCTTTGGTGGTTCTATGGGGTGCCCTTTCTGCTCGCCCGAACCGGAAAGCGTTGTGTACGAAGGGAGGCTCATCAGGATTCTAATCGACTCGTATCCAGCCAGCAAAGGCCATCTCCTCGTCGTCCCAAAGAGGCACGTCGAAAGGTGGGAAGAACTAACGGAAGAGGAGAAGCTGGCGCTTATCAGGGGCATGGAGCTGGCAATGGAAGCCCTGAGGGAAGTCCTGAAGGCGGAGGCCTTCAACGTCGGCATGAACCTCGGAAGGGAAGCAGGCCAAACGGTTCCCCATCTACATCTCCACGTTATTCCAAGGTGGAAGGGGGACAGCAAAAATCCCCGCGGAGGCGTTAGGAAGGCCGTTCTCGACCTGGAGGACGAGAACCTGAACATGAAGGAGCGCTGGATTAGGAACAGGCTGAGTCCGGGAGAAGTTTCACTGCTGAGGAAGTTTTTAACCGAAATTAGGTCGGCTTAACATTCTTCCGTAAGATTTTTATTTTGAATTCAGAACTTTTTATGAAACAACTCCTAGTGGTGATAAACGTGAGGAAAGCAGTTGGAGTGCTTCTCATAGCGCTGGTGGTTTTAAGCGGGATAGGAAATCCACAGGTGAAGGCGCTTTCAAAAACCCGAACTGGGGGGGGGCGTGATTAACCCCTTCTTCGAGGAGTACCTGAAATCCCTCCAGAACGCAACCCCGGACGAGAGGAAGGCGATGCTCTCCCTCATCGAAACCCTCCTAAACGGAACTCTAAACGGCGACGTTGTGGTTTCGGATTACATGAGAATCAAAAACGTCCGCTGGAACGGGACTGACTTGATATTCCAGATATGGTGGTACAACGGAACCGAGCCAGCTTTAATCAAAACATACCTCTGGGAAAATCCGTATTCTGCCCTCAACGCGGTCAAAAAGGCTGAATCAGGCACTTATTCAGTTCAATCCCTTGAGAACCACTTCGTAATAACTCCCCTCTCGGTAAGCCCCGGCGTCAGGATAGTGGGCGTTGACTACCTGACGAACGATGGAAGCGGGGAGTACGTTTACATTGAAAACCCCTCGCTGACAACCGTTAGCCTAAACGGATGGTACCTCCTAGATGGCTACGCGTACAACAATCAGAAGTGCTGGGCAAACAACCTCCCGCGCGATGATTGCCACGACTCTTTTGGCAGAGACCACGTGGTTAAGCTTTCCTTAAGTATCGCGCCGAACTCCGTTGGAAAGGTTCAGCTTGCAACTTCCCCAGAAAACGCTATACTCAACAACGACGGGGATACCGTTTATCTGGTTGATAAATCGGGCAACCTCGTCTCGATTTACAGATACACAGCGTCACCAAACATAACCATAGAGGACGTTTCCGTGTATCCCGTGAGCCCTGTGGTTGGGGATTTTCTAAGAGTTAAGATTAAGCTGGACAACAGGGGCGTTGTCAGCGGTGCCGGAACCGTTCAGGTCTACGTTGACGGAAACCTTGTTGTAACTAACAAAAACGTGACGGTGTGGGGTTACAGTATAAGGGGCTACTGGGTAAGGACTGGATGGAGGGCAACGACCGGCACTCACTCTCTCGTCGTCAAGTTCATCCCGAACTACAAAGGAAGAACCCAAACTTCGGCAAAGACATTTAAGGTTCTGGAGGTTCACCCGCATCTGAAGGACGTTGAATACGGAAAACCCGTCGAAAATCATCCTCTCAAGTTCAACATTACGGCCGAGAACCCCACGGGAAGCAAAGTCAACGTTAGGTTAACGCTTCTCGTTGATGGGGCGAAGACGGACGAGTTCACGAAAGGCTTCCTGTACGGGCACAGTGAGTACGGCTTTTACCTCCTCTGGAAGCGTCCCGAGGCTGGCTATCACACGGTCACGATAATCATGCAGTCCAGCGACGGGTCAACGAGCAGGTGGGAGAAGCGCATCTACGTAAAACCCAACTCTCCACCATCAATAGTTGACCTTGAGCTTCCAGAATTGCTCTATGCAAACGAGAAGGGCAATGGAAGCGTTACTGTGGTTGATGGCGATGGAGATAGGGTCAAGGTCTGGGTGAGGGTTATCGGTCGCTACAGCTTCTGGCTAAAAGGCTTGGTTTCCGGAAAAACCAGAGAGTTTCCGCTGGCACCGATTTACAACCGCACGAACTGCAGGGAGGAAGTCACCGTTGAGGCGACGCCAATCGATGAATATGGACTTAAGGGCAAATCCGTAACCAGAACGATAACAGTGATTACCGACAGCGATAAAGACGGGTGGTGCAACGCCTTGGAGCTTGAGTACGGCACTAATCCGAGGAACAACGACACGGACGGTGATGGGGTTATTGACTCAAAGGACGTTGACCCGCTGAGGGATGCCGTTGTTGAGTTGTATATCTTCAGAGCAAGGGCACTTGACCCAGCCGAAAACTACAACTTAGGCTGGGATGTTGACTTCCGCGTTGAGGCCACTTTTAAGGCGGGTTCAATCATCCAGACCTTAAAAGAAGACCTCCCCGACAACACCCAAGACGTCGAGAAGATGACAATGCTGGGAAAAGACATCTTCGAGAACATCCAGAGAGAAGCAGTGGCCGTTCTGAGGTTCAACCCGCCCGATGACGTTGAGACTATTGAGGTAGATCTTAAACTTGTGGACAGAGACTTGGCTTCGGGGGATGACGTTATGGACATTTCCCCCAAACCGGGAAACAATGAAGCTGGAAAGGTTGCTAAGCTCTTCTTTAGCCTTAGAAACGGCACGTGGTGGGGTGACGATTACATAAACGACCATAAGCTTTACTTCGGCTATGGCCACCTGAGCGGTGCCGACGACTCCACGGAGGACTACACGAACGGAGGGGAACACGATGCCGAACCTTTTTCCAAGTACTACGATGAGCTTGAAGCCCTTGGCTACGATTTAAGCGTTGTAAACATCACCGACGTGAAGGGCTGGGATGGAATAGAGGAGCTAGAACTTAAAGATTACCAGAGCGGAACTCTCTACCGGTACACAAACCCGGAAGAGGCCGTGCTCTTCACCCTCGCACTACCCAACGGAACTCAGAAGAAAGTACTCATCATCAACAAGCGGAACGCGAAAGTGAGGACAATGAAGCTGAACGATGAAGTGAGTGCAACCTCCACGGAAGGGGTAGGTAAAGGCACCAACGTAAGTAACCTCACGACCAATGCGACGGCCAAAATTAGAAAGAACACCAAGTACGAGGCAACACTCATTTTCAGGAGGGGAGGAGATAGCGCCAAGACCCTCAGCACCGAATCAGTTTCGAGTTCAGAAACCTCTACTGAGACAAGCGCGCTGACCTTTGACGCCGTTGCAACGTCGGAGGACATCGACGAGGACGATGCAGAAATATGGTTCCTCATAAAGCTGAACGACGCAGACGGCGATGGGATACCATTCCACAGAGAGCTGGAGCTTAACAAAGAGCTTGGAACTAACAGATTCTCGCCGAGAATAAACGACGCTTACGGCGACTACGACGGCGACAGCGTTCCGAATGCGGTGGAGCTGTTCATAGGAAAGAATCCAGTAAAGCCAGATGTTCTCGGAATAAAGCTTTCGGTCGCAGTTGGCTGGAACGCCGATGAAGATTACCTTAAAAAACTCATCAAAGGTTTTCAGAGGGCAAGCCAGGTGATCTACGATTACACTGACGGCTACGCGATGATAACGGAGATTAGCATAAAGAACAACGTACAGGAGGGAAGCGAGGAATGGAGGGAGTCAATGGTGAGAATTAGACCTACAAAGAACGACACCTTACTCACACACCACGGTTTCTGGTACTGGAAGTGGGTGAAGAATATGACCAATAAGGAGAATGGATATATCGAACTCTTTAGAGAGTTCGGGAATGAAACTCCAGATGAATACTATAGGGGAATAGCCCACGAACTCGGCCACTTCGTGTTCGGCATAGGGGATGAGTACAGTGCACCGTTTTCATGGGATCACGATAAGAACGGAACACTTGAAGGCTTCTGCTATTGGGATTTGGCTTCGGTTCTTCAGAATGAGTACCATGTTTCAGGCTTCGACTGGCTCCATACGGTTATGGGCAGGAAATGGAAAGGAGAAGAATTAAGTACGAAGGGGCACCCCACACTGAAGAGCGACTATGACTGGTTCTACAACGAACTGGTTGAGTACGACAAAAAACTGAGAGGAAAATTTGGTTATGGACTTGTGAAAGCAATAAATGACCACAATCCAACCAAGAACATAACCACCCTATATCAAATTATGCCGTCTCACTGGCAAGATGCGTACACTATAGATAGCATCTCCACAAACAGGACATCAGCGTGGGAAGTCGTGTTTGCACTGCTTGCAAGGGGCCATACTTTGTCTTATAATGGGATATACCACCAAGATGCAGGGCTTTATCTTGACTTGGACTTTGATGGAACACCCGATCAGGAGCTCCCCAAGGGGTACATACCTAAAGTCGGCCCCTACACTGGCGTTGGCTACTACCTAAGGGTCAACTGGGGGTGATGCTATGGGGATTCGCTTTTCAATTTTTGTTTTTGCCCTACTGTTCTCAGTCCCATTAGTTAAGGGTGTAAGCGTGTGGGAAGGTTTAATTGATAAACCCATTTACTACGTCAACATTGAAGGATACAGTCTTACTGGATCTCCCCCGTGGAATCCCCTTAACGATTCCTCTATAACCTGGATTAACATAGGTTACGAGTACAATGAAACACACACATTCAACAAATACTACGAAGGAGGAAAATGGAAAGAAGGATACTTTTCCAAACACGGAAACCCAAAGCCCTTCAATCTCTCAGAGTGGAACCTCTCAAAGGTCCTCAAGGAGTACCAGTGGGGCGTTGAAAACTACCTGCCTAACATCAGCGGGGAACACTGGGAAAAGGGGTACTGGAACAGCACAATAACCAGATGGGAAGTCACACTCTCAGCAAGCAAGTTTAAGGTTGTCCTTTATGGTGGGCATTGTGGCGAGTGCGAGCAGTACATCATCTTTGAATGCTGGAGAGAAGGAAACAACACAACCTGTAAATGGGAAAAGCCTGCGTTTAAGGCTTATTCTAACGTACCACCCATCGGGAAGGAGACGACTGAAAACACAAGGAAAGAAGAAAACAAAATCTGCGGGCCTGGGTTGCTAATTGGATTGGTGTTACTCCCTGCTCTGTTGGAGCGGAGAACAAATGGAAAGAGGTGATACCTAACTCCCAGCAGACAACATACCAAAACCGGCCCGTACACTGGAGTTGGTTATTACCTTAGAGTGGAGGTGAGTTAAGGTGAGAAGGCTCTATGCTTTGGCTTTGCTCTTTCTTTTTCTCCCCCCGCTCGTTTCGGCCGGAAAAGTCAATCTCTTCAACTACCTGCCGGCTAATGAAACGGTGAAGCTGGTGACCTTCGAGTGCCACTCAAACTGCACGCCAGAAAAGTGGTTCCTGGTTGATAACCTGACCGTCATTAAACCCTACAACGAGAGTCACGACCTCAAGATTATAATAACTGGAAACAAGAGCAGAAGAGAACTCATTCCGACAAAAAACTCACCCCCTTTCACGATCAGTAACATTAACTGGAGCAATTTGGAGAACGTCACAAAAAACACGACAGCACACGATCCATATGGAGCGAAATGGAAGGGAAGCTTTGAGGAAATGAACGGAAAAATCTGGAGTGAAGGGATTAACCTTCAGTTCCACTGTAGCGACTGCGAGGTACACGGTTGTTTGCTGATTTTGGATATTAATTGCAGTGCTAACGCAACGAACTGTAAAGTGATGTCACAAGTGCCCCCAGACTGCGGAATGGACATGAGGTACACCAAAACAAATGCCCAGAAACCAGAAGACAAAAGAACCTGCGGGCCAGCTTTGTTAGTTGGCCTAGCGTTAATCTCTGCGCTGTTGGAGAGGAGGATAAATGGAAAGAGGTAATACCTATCCACCAGACAACATACCTAAAGTCGGCCCTTACACGGGGGTAGGCTATTACTTAACCGTACGGTGGGGGTGAATGAATGAAGCGTTTCCTTCCCTTGCTTTTTGTCTTTTTGATGCTCCTCCAGCCGGTTAGTGCGCTCAATGCTCTCGAAAAGCTCGACCAAAACCAAACATACCTCTGCATCTGCATTAGAGGTGACGCGACCCTAAGAAATTGGACTCCACCGTGGAATCCCTTCAACGACTCTTCCATCCAAAAAGTCTACGTTATAATGCCTTACAACGAGACACACGTTTGGACAATCTCGTACTCTCCAAGCGGAGCAAAGACCGAAAAACCAGACCAGTACTACTCAAACACTCCCCGGATACCCTTCAACATAACAGACTGGAACCTCTCAAAGGTTCTCAAAGAATACCAGTGGGGCGTTGTGAATTACCTGCCTAACATCAGCGGGAAATTCTCAGCTGGAGAATGGGAGAAAGGACACTGGAACAGCACAATAGAAAAATGGAACATGATAATCACGTCAAACCACTTGAAGATTACACTACACACCTTCACCTGCGGGGGTTCAGGAGAATGCGACGAATACATCACCTTCGAATGCTGGAGAGAAAGGAAAAATATAACCTGTAAATGGGGAAAGCCCGTGTTTAAGGCTTATCCAAACGTACCCCCAATAGGAACACCGCCCAAAAGCAGCCCATCCAGAGAAAAAGCAGTTTGTGGTCTAGGGATAATCGCTGGACTGGCCGTTCTACCAGTACTCACCCTCCTGAAAAGCAGAAGGAATGCACTAAAAGACGATTAGTAGATTCACTTCTCGACCATCTTAGTGGGGTACTTCCTCTCGTTCTTCTCAATTTTTCTCGCAACGGCCTCGCCAAGGTCTATGCCGAGCTCATGTGCAAGGAGGGTCAGGTAGATTATAACGTCGGCTATCTTATCGGCCACTGCCTCCTTCTTTTCCGGATCTTCCATCGCCTTCAGTATCTCCTCGTTACTCGCCCACTGGAAGTGCTGAAGGAGCTCGCCGAGCTCAACCACCGCCGATATTGCAAGGTTCTTTGGAGTATGGTACTTCTTCCAGCCCCTTGCGTCTCTAAAGGTCACCAGCTTTTTCTCAAGCTCCCTGAAGTCCATACGATCACCTCAGTAAAGGTGAGCGTTCGACCGTTCAAGCAGTTCAAGGAGTTTCAAAAGCCTCTCGACATCCTTCTCCGGGTAGTGCTCCTCGATTTCGCTCTCCGGGTCAAGCTTCGAGAGTTCTTCCCTGAGCTTTTTCAGGTCGTTAAGGTCTTCCTCTATCTCAAGGGCCCTCTGGGCGAACTCGTAGCTGGTATAAGGGCTCTCAAAAATCCTCTGCTGGTTCGCGACGAGGGCCACCTCAAGGTGGGCTATGGCCTTATCCAGTTCCCCCATCAGCTTTCCGACCTTCATAATAACAGCTCCCGGGCGGGGTATTTAAGGGGCTCGGCCCGAAAAGCTTTTACGTCTCAAAGAGAGAAATTTTACGGTGGTGGAAATGGACTTTGATCTCTTTATGGAGCGGTATGGATATGATATGCTCCTACTACTCTTTGGTCTGATCATGATTGGGATGTTCCTTGAGTTTTTCTCGTCTTTTTCTGTGTTCTTCATGATAATTGGACCCTTGGGAGTATTGGCAATAGTTTTTCTGGCCATTGTGTACGCCCTTGACAAAAGTGAAAGAATACGAAAGATTGAGAAAATACAAAAGATGGAGTCAAAAACTCGGGCTAAATACTCTCATAATAGCAGGCTAGATATGTGAATTGATTCCTATCGTTGGAAAGATGCTTTAGTTCGACACTTTTTAATTTATAACATGACATAACCGAAAATTTTAGATTTCTAGCGGGACTTTTCTGAGGTCAGAGTTTTAACTTCCTTCGTCAATCCCATACGGTGGTGTTATGGAGGCCGTTAAAGCTCACCCTTCTGATTCGGTGGAGGTAAAAGCTGAGAGGCGCGAAAAAAAGCTTCTCATGGGCAACGAGGCCATAGCCTACGGGGCGCTTGAAAGCGGCGTTGTCTTCGCGACTGGCTACCCCGGAACGCCGTCAACAGAAGTTATTGAGACCATAGCAAGGCTTAAACCCGAGGTTTTTGCCGAGTGGGCACCGAACGAGAAAGTGGCCTTGGAGGAAGCGGCGGGAGTTGCCTACACCGGGTTGAGGGCTCTAGTAACGATGAAGTGCGTCGGCTTAAACGTCGCCGCCGACCCGCTCATGAGTTTGGCCTACTCTGGCGTTGAGGGCGGTCTTGTAATTCTCGTTGCCGACGACCCCGGACCGCACACCAGCCAGACGGAGCAGGACGATCGGTATTACGGTAAAATTTCTCTCCTGCCAGTTCTTGAACCTGCCGACCCGCAGGAGGCCCACGACCTCATAAAGTACGCCTACGAGCTAAGCGAGAGGTACAAGGTTCCGGTAATCTTCCGCACGACAACGAGGGTTAACCACACGACCGCAGATGTTGAGGTCGGCGAGTTCGTCGAGCTCGACAGAAAGCCCGTCTTCAAGAAGGACATAGAGCGCTATGTAAGGGCGAGCATGGAGGGCAACAGGAAGAGGCACAAGTGGCTCAACGAGACGCTGGCGAAGATAGAGGAGGAGTTCAACTCAATGCCCTTCAACTGGGTCGAGGGGAGCGGAAAAATCGGAATAATCGTCGAGGGAGCGCCCTACAACTACGTTAGAGAGATTCTGCCAAAGATAAACGCGGACTTCAAGGTTCTCAAGCTATCAACGCCCCATCCGCTCCCGAGGAAGCTGGTTACTGACTTCCTGAAGACGATTGAGTACGCGATAGTAATCGAGGACGGCGCGCCTTTCCTTGAGGAAGAGGTCAAGATAGCCGCCTACGAGGCCGGCCTAAACGTCCCGATATACGGCAAGAGGACCGGGCATTTGCCCCTTGAGGGCGAGCTCACCCCGAGTCTCGTAAGGAACGCGCTCTTAAGGCTCATCGGCGAGGAAGGAGAGACCTACGAGAAGCCCGAGGAGGTAAAGTTTGCCGAAAGCTTGGCTCCAAAGAGGCCTCCTGTGATGTGCCCAGGCTGTCCCCATCGCGGTTCCTACAGGGCCGCCTTGGATGCGCTCCGCGACCTGAAGCTCGGCCGTTACAAGGTCCCCATACACGGAGACATAGGTTGCTACGCGTTATCGCTCCTCCCACCGCTTGAAGCCATCTGGACGGAGTTCGTCATGGGCGCGAGCATAAGTTTAGCGAACGGGCAGAGCGTCGTCATGGACAAGAAGATAATAGCGACGATAGGCGACTCCACATTCTTCCACAACGGGATCCAGCCTTTAATCGATGCCGTCTACAAGAACCTGAACGTTCTAGTGATGATACTCGACAACAGGACAACGGCAATGACCGGCCACCAGCCCCACCCGGGAACGGGCGGAAGCGAAACCGGCAGGAAGTTCAACGAGATAGACATAGAGGCTCTCGTTAAAGCTCTCGGCGTGAAGTACGTCAAGACAGTTGACCCCTACGACCTCAAGCAGACGAGAGACGCTATAAAGGAGGCAATGCAGGTTGAGGGGCCTGCTGTGATTATAGCGAGGCGCGAGTGCGTAATCCCGGTGATAAGGCGCGGTGAAATAGGGGAGATACCGCTCGTCATTGAGGAGAAGTGCACCGGCTGTAAGGCGTGCATACTCCTAACCGGCTGTCCAGCGCTCGTTTACGACCCGGAGAAGAGGAAAGTTAGGATAGACAGCCTGCTCTGTACGGGCTGTGGCGTCTGCAACCAGACGTGCCCCTTCGACGCCATAAAGTTCCCGAGCGAGCTGGAGAAGGGGGCTTAGCCCCTTATTCTTCCCATACTTCCAGCACCATGTACCTCCTCACGAGGGGATTAGGGTAAAGCTCCCAGCATATTCCGTCCGTTTCAGCTTTTATTTCCCCGAAGAGACCGCCTTCTCTGGGATCGAGGCTTTCACCGTAGATTTTTCCCGGCCTTATCTCGACCTTCATATAGCGGGGAAGGCCCACCATAACTTTCCCGTTCTCCCTCGCGTAGTCGATCGCCCACTTCGCCGTGTATATCCCGGAGTATATCTCCGCTATCCTCACCGGGACGCTCCACTTCCCTATGGCGACTATCTCTATCCCCGTCTCCTCCCAGAACCTCTTGGCGAGGGGTTGGAGTTCCTTGGCAAGGTCCTTCCAGACCTCCTTTCCCCGGTCGGTTATCGTGAGTGCATCTATCGTCGGCTCGTCGAGCTTCCTGAGCTCTATTCCGCCTATTGTCGAGTCGAGGTGAACAACATCCGGCTTAACTTCCCTCGCGAGCTCGACTGCCAAGAGAGCTTCGTCCCTTATCGCCTGCCTTCCGCTCATGTCGTAGTTGAATGGATCCGCGTACCTCACCCTGCTCAGCGTTGCGGTTCTGTAGGGCTTTTCCACCAGCACCGCAGCCGTTGCTATCAGCCCGATCGGCTCATAGTTCTCATCCAGAAGGGCACCGCCCGTGTCGGCCGACACTATCCTCATGGAAACCACCGTTAACGGGTAATTACCCAAATATCACCACGCCCAACTTATGCAGGTGATGTCCGTGTATAGGGAAGCCCCGGTTTATGAAGCTTTGGGGAGCTACCTCGACAGCGTGTCCTCCTCGGTGTACCTCGGGACGGCCAGGGGAAGGGCTTATCTGGAAGGCGAGGAGATAACCTCCGGAACCCCCTGTTTCTCGCTCTTCTTCAACGGCACCTCAATCGAGGTGAGCGTAAACGGAAAGGGGAGGCTAATCTTCGTCCGGGGAAGGCCATCGCTGAAATACCACCGCCTCAGCAGTGTCCTTGAGATGTTCTTCAAAACAAAGAGGGGAAAGCTGAGGCTTGTTTTGAAAACCGGCCCCGGATTGGCGAGAACCATAAGGAAAGCCGTTGAGGAGTGCACGGAAACGGGGAACGAGCTGATCGGGGTCAGTCCCTGAGGCTCCTCACCGCTCGGAACTCGGCAAACTCATCATGCCCCTGAGCCTTTCGAGCTCTTCCCTTAAAGCCCTTGCCTCTTTCTCACCGCCCCTCACTCCTGAGAACCTTCTCAAGGCCTCCTCAAGTCTCGGATACTTCCCCAGGAAGCCTATCAGCCTCTCCGCTGGAACGAGCATTCCCGTGTCCGCGTAAACCCTCAAACTGGCGAGGGTTATGAGGGCCTCAAGATATGCATCAAAGGCCTCCTCATATTTCCTCTCTTCCGTCAGCCTGTCGCCCCTCTCAATGTAGAGCTCAAACCTCTCCTTCAGCTCGGCCTCCATGCTCCCACCGGGAGCTTTTTATACGTTGGCCAAATAAACTTTCTGAGATGAGAACTGAGGAACTCGTCTGGGCCTCGACAGTTTTCCTCGTGCTCTACCTCTCTTGGAGGGTAGTCCAGCCTCTAGTTACGGCCATATTCTTCGGCTTTGTGCTGGCCTACGTCTTCTACCCCCTTCAGGAACGCTTGGAGGAGAAGCTTGGAAAGAGGGAATCCGCCTTAGCGATAAGTCTCCTCATGATAGCAGTGGGCGGTGCCCTCGCCCTCAAGCTCATTCTGATTTCCGTTCAGGTTCTCACTTCCCTCTACACCAACGTCGTCAACATCTTCGACTGGATCGCAACCCTGCCCCTCCCTCCCGACGTCCTGAACTTCGTGCAGAACTTCAGGGAACAGCTCATTCCCCGCATCGCGGACTACATCTCCAAGGGAGCCTTTTCCCTTCCCTGGTACCTTCTCCAGCTCTTAGTCTTCTTCTTCACATTCTACTACTCCCTCGTCTACGGAGATGAGATATCGGCCCAGATAAAGGCCCTCCTGCCGGAGAGCAAGAGGGAACTCGGGGAGGAGATACTGTCGAGCGTTGACAGGACTCTCTCGGCGCTCCTCAGGGCGTGGTTGCTCCTCAACATCGCCAAGGGCTTCCTCATGACACTGGGCTTCATAATCTTCAGCGTTTCTGACCTCTACACGGCCTTTCTTGCCGGACTTCTGACCTTCGCCTTCTCCTTCGTGCCCCTATTCGAGGGCTGGATGATATGGCTCGCAGCCGCGATATACTTCTGGGTCAACGGAATGTACGGCCACGCAATAGGAATAGCCATCTACGGCTTCGTCCTCGTTTCCCCCCTTCCTGACTACACGATAAGGCCCATGATGGTTGCTAAGGACGCGGAACTCGACGAGACCCTAGTCTTCATCGGGATGATAGGTGGGACGTGGGCAATGGGTCTGAAGGGCCTCATAATAGGGCCGATAGTCCTCAACCTCCTCCTCGTCCTCCTGAAGGAGTGGAAAAAAGTCACAGAATTCTCACTCCGGCCCTCTTCATCTCCTCAAGGGCCCTCTCCTCGTCCTCCGGTTTGATGCCCTTCACCGCATCGCGAAGGAGGTAGACCTCAAAGCCGTGCTTTACGGCATCTAAGGCTGTGGCCTTCACGCAGTACTCGGTGGCAACCCCGCAGATGTAGACCCTCTTCACACCGTTCTTCTTCAGTATTTCTGCGAGGTTCGTCCCTTCGAAGCCCGAGTAAGCCTCCCTATCCGGCTCGGTTGCCTTGGAGATTATCACGGCATCCCTCGGCAGTTCGACGACGAACTCCGCCCCGGGAGTGTTCTGGACGCAGTGCCTCGGCCACGGCCCCCCGCGCTCCTTGAAGCTCATGTGGTTAGGGGGATGCCAGTCCCTCGTCGCGACTATCAACGCTCCCCTCCTCCGGAACTCGCGGATGTACTCGTTGCATCTGGGGATTATCCTGTCTCCCTCGGGAACTGGAAGTGCCCCTCCCGGCATGAAATCCCTCTGCATGTCAACAACTATGAGTGCCTCCTCGGGCATGGTACCACCCGGAGAGAGTTCGGCGAACGGGTTAAAATTGTTATACCTCAAGCCTCTCCCTGAACTTCGACATGTCAACCCCCTTCTCCATTCCGAAGAGGTATGCCAGTATCCTCTCGTCGAGGTCGCCGTATCGTTTCTTCAGGGTCTTTATTCCCTCGACGACCTCCAGCTCGCTCCACCCCAGCGAGCGGGCTATGTGGGAAACCATCTCCCCTAGGAGCCTCTCACCGCTCTCCTCCCTCTCAAGGGCCTCAGCCTTTACGATGAGCCTGCCCTCCCTCTCCTCCAGGAGGCCCTCCTCTATCCACTCCGCAATGGCCTTCTTCGCCTCCGAGGGGGACATCTTCCTGAGCCTGAAGGAGAGTATTCCTATCAGCTCGCTCCTCGTGAACTCCGGAGAGCCTTTAACCTTAACAGCCTCCTCAAGCGGATGCATGGCCATCAACCTTTTTACGGCACCAGGATAAATAAAGCTGGTGGTCGCCGTGGAGCAGAGAACCCACAGGCTTGCCTCCGAGAGGCTCGTCGGAAGGCCCTTGAAGATTGGGGAAGGCTACGCCGAGGTCGAGCTTCTGACAACGGAGGAGATGGCCGTCGACGAGTACGGCCTCGTCCACGGGGGGTTTACCTTTGGCTTAGCCGACTACGCCGCGATGCTGGCGGTAAACGAGCCTACCGTCGTCCTTGGAAAGGCCGAGGTGAGGTTTCTGAAGCCCGTAAAGGCAGGTGAACTGCTCACCGCTAGGGCAGAAGTAAGGGAAGACCTCGGGAGAAAGAAGGTGGTGTGGGCGGAAGTTTTTAATGAAAGGGACGAAAAGGTCTTCGAGGGAGCCTTCCACTGCTACGTCCTCGAAAAGCACGTCCTGGAGCGTTAGGCCATGTCCGAGCGCAAAGTCCTCGGAGTAAGCTGGACGGTCTTCATCCTCGGTATAGTCAGCTTCCTCAACGACATGAGCAGTGAGATGATAAACCCGGTCATCCCCAGCTACCTCACCGACGTCCTCAGAACCGGGGAACTGCTCAGTGGCTCGGTCATGGGCGCGATAGAGAGCATGAGCTCCCTCTTTAAAGTCATCTTTGGCTACTTCAGCGACCGCTTTAGGAAGAGGAAGGCCTTTGTTCTGGCAGGCTACACTCTATCAACCCTTGCTAAAGGCTCGCTGGCCTTTACAAGGCACTGGTGGGATTTTCTAACCATTAGGGCGCTCGATAGGATTGGCAAAGGCATAAGGACAGCACCGAGGGATGCACTCATAGCCGAGTCGAGCGAGAAGGGAAAGAGCGGTAAATCCTTCGGCTTCCACAGAATGATGGACACCCTTGGGGCAGTTGCGGGTCCTCTCGTTGCCATAGCCCTCATAGAGCTCCTCAAGGAACTGCCCAAGGGGACGATGTACCGCTACCTCTTCCTCCTCTCGGCGGTGCCGGGACTTCTCTCGCTGTTCGTGATAGTCCTCTTTATCAGGGAGAGGGGAGGAAATGCCAAGAAGAAAATCAGCGGGATTTCAACCCTGAGGAGCAGGGAGCTGCAGCTCTTTTTGGCGGCCGCCGCGGTTGGTGCCCTCGGGAGGTACAGCTACGCCTTCACGCTCTGGAAGGCAGAGGAGCTCGGCCTTACTGTGGTGCAGGGCATAGCCTTCTACGCCCTCTTCAACCTCATCTACGCACTCTCCGCCTATCCCCTCGGCGTCGTCTCTGACAGCTTCGGCAAGAAGAGGCTCATAACCATTGGCTTTCTCGTTGCCTCTCTGGCCTCTCTGGCGTTCGCCTACGCCCACGACATACACACACTCCTCCTGGCCTTCGTCCTCTACGGAGTTTACATAGCCATAGAGGACACCGTCCCGAGGGCATACATGGCCGATATTGCAAAGGGCTACGAGAAGGGGACGGTAATCGGGGCCTATCACACGGTCTTCGGCGTTTTCGTCTTTCCTGCCTCGGTCATAGCCGGCTACCTCTGGCAGGCCCGCTCCCTGGAATGGGCCTTCCTATACTCCGCCCTGGTGAACCTCCTCGCTTTTGTCATGATGCTCTTTATTCGGGGTGAAAAATGACAGTTGTTTAAATTTTATCCCGGAATTCCACCCATTCATTGTCAAAAAGACTAAAAGGAGTTGGGACAATTAGGGACGGTGGGGGCGTTGAGGATTCTCATCATTGGGACCGGGGGAACAATAGCCAGCGCGAGAACCGAGAAAGGTTACAAAGCCAAACTGAGCGTCGACGAGATACTGAGCCTTGCCGGCATTGAAAAGACCGATGGAGTTAAAATAGACACGGAGGACGTTCTGAACCTTGACAGCACGCTCATTCAGCCCGAGGACTGGGTTACCATCGGAAAGGCCGTCTTCAGGGCCTTCGGGGAGTACGACGGCATCGTGATAACCCACGGAACCGACACCCTCGCCTACACCTCCTCCGCGCTGAGCTTCATGCTGGGGAACGTTCCAGTCCCGGTGGTTCTGACGGGCTCTATGCTTCCCATAACCGAGCCCGGGAGCGACGCCCCTAGAAACATCAAAACCGCGCTCACCTTCGCGGTTAAAGGTTTCCCCGGAATCTACGTGGCATTCATGGACAAGATAATGCTCGGGACGAGGGTTTCCAAGGTTCACTCCCTCGGCCTGAACGCCTTCCAGAGCATCAACTACCCGGACGTTGCCTACGTAAAGGGGGATGACGTTATCGTGAGGCACAGGCCGGCCCTACCATCGGGAGAGCCCTCCTTCGACCCCAGAATAGAGCCCAATGTTACCTACCTCCGCCTAACGCCGGGCCTCTCGCCGGAGGTCTTCCTGACGGTTGCCGGAAGGAGTGAAGGGATTGTGCTTGAGGGCTATGGTGCGGGAGGAATTCCCTACAGGGGCAGAAACCTCCTCGGGGCCGTTTCCAAGGTTGCAGGAGAAAAGCCCGTGGTCATGACGACGCAGGCGCTGTACGGTGGCGTTGACCTGACCCGCTACGAAGTCGGCAGGAGAGCCCTTGAAGCCGGCGTAATCCCCGCTGGAGACATGACGAAGGAGGCAACGCTCACAAAGCTCATGTACGCTCTGGGACACACGAAGAGCGTTGAGAAGGTTAGGGAAATAATGGGGAAGAACCTCGCCTGCGAGATTTCAACCTGAGAGCTTTTCTATCTCCTCGTCCCCCAGAAGGAGGGGTCTCTTGGACTCCATGACGTAGCTCAGCTCCCACTTCACCTCCCCGCGGTTCATGAGCTCGGCGTAGCGCCTCGCCTTCTCCTCGGCCTCCTCGATGCTCGATGCCTCAACGATCCTCCTGACGTACCACTTCCTGTCTCCAAAGCGTAGCTTGAATTCGGCAAGGAACATCGGCACCACCGTTTTCTTCTCTAATAGAAACATTTAAAACTATAATGGACTCCTAGGGTTTGGATGTACGAGGTGATGAGGTTATGAATATTAGACGGATAGTTCTAACCATTATTTTACTTCACATCATATCTTTTGGTTATGTCTCAGGAGTCAGCCCTAAAGACGAAGTGACAGTTACAGGATACGCTGTTAACAATAAGACACCAGCCCTAGTGATGGAACAGAATGGGAATTATGGCTTGCTTATCTTCCTCTTTGACAATACAAACACTTGGTCCCTTATCCAGTTGGACGATGATATGAATCTCATTCCCCTTCGGGTATACCGTGCTTCTGAGCCAAAAGGCTATACAATCTATCCTTCCTCAATCATCCCTTATGATGAAGGGTTTTTAATTGCAGGTGCCATAGATTCTGGAAACATTCATTCAAATTTTCACGGAGGGTTCTGGGTAGCTTATCTCAACAAAAAAGGGGATATTCTATGGGAGAGGGCTTACTTAACCCGTTCTACATCGTCTATCTCAAAGGTGCTCGTTGATAAATTCACGGGGAAAATTTTGCTGGTAGGTAGTGGATCCTTTTACTCTGGTAGTGATGGATTCATTGGGATTTTCAACCCAGAAACCCGAAAGCTTGAGAGGCTCGTTGCTATTGGTGGTCTTTACGCCGATGGAATTGATGCCGTTCTGGTTCTCAAGAACTCGTACATTGTAGTGGGAAGTTCTTGGAGTCTAGGCGATACTCAGGGGAAAGTCTTCATTTTGAAGTTCACAAAGGATCTTAGCATTCTGAACTCGATTGCATACACTCTCCTTGATGGCGGCACTCCCGTAAGGTCAGCTGACTGGTGGACAATTAATGCAAGCTACTCTAACAATACGATTAAGCTCTTTGGAGAGTTCCTCGTTAAAAAGTACAGCCCCGTGAGGACTACCCTTCAGAAAAGCGGATTATGGTGGATGACCATTGATAAGAACCTTAACCCCATTTATTATTCATTTAAGGAAGCTATCGTTAACTCCAGCCCCATTGAGCTTGGTTATTCCGGTGTCCTCACCCTGTATCATTTACCGGTTGCCAACGAATCTCTGATAGTGTCTGGGATCTACAAGAACTATGAGAGATTTTTTGTAGGGTGGATTCACAATAGCTCTATAGACGGCTATTTTGTTAACGTTAACCGCTCTCCCGTAACTTACTATCCCTCAACCATTCCCCCATTCACCTCTGTTTTCAGCATGGACAATTCCCTAGTTCTCTTATTAACTGCTACACGATACTCAGATACGAACTTCAAGATATACAATCCCCTTCTAGCCATCAGGATTCCCTACACCAAGCTCCATAACCCTTCAGAACTGAGCAAGAGCTTCCTCTATGGAGGAAACTTTTCGATACAGCTACGGAATACGGGTTTCAGGATTAAGGCAGGCAGATATATTGCCCCTTATAACATAAAACTTCTCAACGTTGAGATGCATCCCGGAAATATCAGCATTGTTCCTGTTGATTCTGCCTTGAACCTTGTTGAACTCAGAAATCCAAAACCAATGGTTGAGGTAGAAATAATCCGGGGAAAAAATTCACAATTTCCAAAAGATGCGTCAATTTACGTAGACAACACTAAAATTAACGTTAGCTCAGTGACTACTCTATACCTCCTTCCCGGAACACACAATGTTACTGTAACCCGTCCCGGTTTCATATCCCACACGGAGAAGATTCACTTACAGGCGTTTGTTAGTTATGGTTTTCATGTCGATGTTCTTGCGTCATTTTTGCGGCTTTCTGTTTCTCCAAAAAACGCCACTATAAAGATAATATGCCCAATATCCTATAGACCAACCTACAAGTTCACATTTAACCTTACACCCGAGACAAGGGGAATAATATTGCCAACTAGCTACCACTGCCTTGTTACTGCCATTAAAGATGGTTACGTTCCCCAATCAAAGAAGATATGGACTTTTGGTGCTATTAACTTAACATTCAACCTTAGGCCCGAGCCCGCTACTCTGGTAATATCAAGCAACCCATCAGCAAGGGTGCTGATAAATGGGAAGATGTACAATATAACCCCCCTAACTGTTACCCTTAATCCCGGAAATTACAGTGTAGTCCTGTCACGGGAGGGCTACCAGAACTACTCCATGAACATAACCCTCGATCCTGGAGAGACCAGAAAACTGGACATCACTCTCACCCCGGTGACGCCATCCACAACAAGCTCGATGAATACATCTTCATCCGTTACTCATGACAAAACCTCAAGCGCCCCAGCTCAAAACATGGGTACACAACCGTTAAACGAGAAAAGAAACATATGTGGGCCTGCCTTTATAGGAATACTGGCCCTCCTAGTGCTGATGGTTGGGAAGAGAGAAACCTAGGGCTCCACCGCCAGGTAAACGCCATCCCTCTCGAAGGCCTCGAAGACCTTTCCCCCTTCCTTCGTCTTCAGCTCGACGAGAACCTTCTCTGGAGTCTTTTCTACCTCTACCTCAACCTTCCTCGTGCTCAAAACCTGTATGAAAGCATCCCCCAGCCTTTCGAACTCAAAAACGAGTGCATCGTCTTCCCAGCGGTGGCCCCTGTAGGAGACCCCGCCCATCCTGAAGGTAACTTCGAGAACTATCTTCATGCAAATTCCTCCGTTTCTCCTATTTCTCCGGGAGGGTTAAAAAGGTTGGGATTAGGCCCTTTTCAGCCTGACCACCTGCTTCGCGAACTCCTCTAAGACCTCCTTGCGCATGCCCTCGAAGAATTTAATAGAGCCCGCGTAGCTGTGGCCGCCGCCCTCTATTCCCGCACTCGGGAGCTTCTCCTGGAGCCTTGGGATTATCTCGTTGAGGTCGAAGTTGTAAGCGGCCATTCCGTCGCTGGCCCTCACAACGGCGAAGTCCGGGCCGTAGGCGAGCGTCAGGATTGGACTGTCCTCGCCGTACTTCTCCTTGAAGTGGTCGTGGATGAGTCCGCTTAACTTGCCCGGCGATGGATAGCTGAACTTAGGCGCGAAGAGTTCCACGTCTATCGTGTTGAACCTTATGCCGTTCGGAAGGACGACGCTCTTGACGTGCGGCAGAGAAGCTTTGAGGGCCTTCTCCTGCTTCTCTTTAACCTCGGGGTAGATGGCATTTATCAGCTCGCGGTGCCTCTGGAGGTTGCCGGTGAGGAGGAGAATCTCGTCGATGATTCCGTGCCCGTCCATGAACTTCCAGAAGTAGGCCTCGTGGTCTATTACTTCGGCTATCTTCTTCAAATCCTCCTCTGTTAAGCCTTTGGCCTTCTTGGCTATCTCGAGGTACTGGTAGAACTCTGGAGCCTTACTCCTGTCGCCGGTTCCGGCTATTGCCGGCAGGTGCTTTATCCTGTCCTCCACCTCGGGGTTGATGAACCTTGCCACTTCGGTTGCCAGCATTCCAGCGGTAAGTTCGTAGTAACCTCTCTTCACGTGGTGGGGATTGACGTGGACGTCAACGTATTCATCGACCTTGGCTTTACCTTCGCTCACCCACTCGCGCGGATCGTGGTGGTCTATGACGACGATAGGAACTCCGTAGGCCCTTATGCGCTTGTAAGCCGGAATGTCCTCGCTGGTTCCGCCGTTGTCAACTATGACAACCAGCGGGAGGGGATCACCGAACTTCTCGTGGTCCTCGACCATGAAGATAATGTCCTTGAGAACATCCTCAAGCTCGTAGAAGGGTGCCCTGCTAGGTCTGCGCTTGAAGAGCTTCCATCTTGCCTGTGGATCGGGCGAAACCTGCTCGATGAGCGGGACTATAGCGTACTCAAGAGCCAAACCGGAGGTGTAGCCGTCGGTATCGGCGTGGTGCCGTAGTAGGATGGGCCTTCCCTCGAAGATTGCCCTCCTTATCATGAACGCGGCCTTCATAATCTTGGGTTTGAGCTTCTCTAAAACCTCGCTCTCAACGAGGAAGCCAACGTCTTTGGGCTGGGCACGCTTGTCCAGCTCGGCCTCTATCTGCTGTTTAACCCTCGCTGCATCCGGTCCCCAGAGCCTCGCCATGTCGCTGACCTCTATCTGTATCTCGCCCGAGTGGAAGGCTATCTTGCCTATTATCTCCACGATGTCGCCGACGTTTATGTTCGGATAAGCCCTCACTCCCGGTGCCTCAAAGGCAGCGGCCCAGGTTATTCCGGTTCCGTCTGTTATTGTGAAGACTGTTGGACCGCCGGTAACCTGTATCTGCGTCACCTTCCCCTGTATCCTTACCGTTTTGCCCGCCATGTCCTTGTTGAGGTCTTTGATGAGCGTCACCGGGAGTTCCTTCTTAACCACGACGGTCTTGTAGTGCCTGAGGGCCGATTCGATGAGGTCAACCTCCCTCTTGTCCGGCCTCACGTCGAGAACCTGAACTACTATCTCCTGCCCGGGAACGTAGTCCCTGCCACCGAGAAGGTCTTTCCTCTTGATTAAACCAACCACGTGCGGGTTGAGCTTGACAAAAACGCCAAAGCGCTCCACCCTGTCTATCGTGCCCTTGTAAAGGCTCCCTATCTCAACGTCCTCGTAGTCGCAGGTCTTGTCGAGTATGAAGACCACCTTGTACTTCCTCAGACAGTCGGGGCAGACCCACGTGGTCTCCATACCCGGCTCCCAGGGGCCCTTGATTTTACCGCAGATGTCGCAGGCGAGAACTTTTCCGGTTCCGCCACACGTTGGGCAGGTGTCGTAAACCGGGACAGTTCCCTTTCCGTGGCATTCTGGACAGGGTATCTCGTCAACCTCGTCCTCGACTCCGAGGTGGTCAAGGTTACGGTAGCCCTTCAGCTTGTCACCTATCTTGAAGTCAGCGGGAACGTAGCCCCATCCCTCGCAAACGGGGCACTCCTTCTCACCCACCTTTACCTTTCCGGTTCCATGACACTCGGGACACTCCTTTACCACCATAAGCATCACCCAAAAACGCCTCTCTCCCTCAAGCCTAAACCGAGGGTCGGCTTATAACCTTTCCCTTGTTTCCTTGCACTGGTGAACCAAAAAATTTATCAGTAAAAAAGAATTACTCAGGGCGAAATTCACCCTTCGAGCTAAAATAAGGGGATAAAATAAGGGGCTCAAATGCCCTCCATGAACTCTTCTACGGCCTTAGCCGTCTCGCGGTAGGTCTTACCGGCCAGTATTACGACCTTGTAGCTGGCGTTGTAGGGGTTCGGGAGCTCAGCCACTATGTAGCCCTTGCTCTCAAGCTCGTTCTTCAGCTCGTTTATCTTTGCCGAGCCGTAAACTCCCTCTAAAAGTTTCCAGGCCTTGTTGCTGACCCAACCACCGATGATTATGACATTCTTGTCGCTTGGGAGCTTCTGAAGGGCCGTATCGTTGATTATGAAACTGTTGACGTCGTTTGTAGCCACGACCGTTGGGACGTCGACTTTCACCCTCTTCTTGAGCATAACTGTTCTGACGAAGCGGTAGCCGAGGACGCCAACTATGACGCCACCGTTCTTCGTCCTGTTGAAGACCGGGACTATAGAGAGGCCCCAGGACTGTATAGGTATTTCAAGGCGCGCGCCCGAACCTATGAACACCGGCTCAAAGGTAGTGTTGGCCTTCACGTGGAGGTACAGCACGTAGAGGTTGTCCTGCGGGTCTATGTCCCACACCCACTGCCCGCTGTAGACCTCACCGTCGTGGTACTCCCTCTCCTTCTCGTAGAACCAGTAGCTGTAGATGACGGACTTTATCTCGTTGACGCCTATGAAGAAGCTCGTTGGGGTAAAGACGACCATCTGGACGACTCCGTTCTTGAGGAGCTCGTTAATCCTGACGCTCGGATAGGTGTCGTATTCCTCGTAATCCTCGTTGCCCTTGGCGTCGAGGTACATCAGGTAGTACTTGCCCTTGAGCATGGGCTTGAGCTTGAGCACACCGCTCGGATAGCTGACCTCGACAAGGGCGCTACTCTGGTTGATGTTTATGTCTATGAAGTGTATGCTCCAGCTACCAAAAGTTATCGTGTCACCTATGGAGCTCATGTTCCCGTCGCCGGACTGATAGGAATAGAAGTACATGTAATCTGTCCCGTTGACGGTGTTGTAGACGACCCTGTAGTTGCCCCCAATGTTGAGGGGGGTGGTGTTCTCGTTGAAGACTATCTCAACGCTTCTGTCCATGAACTCGGCCATGTGCTTCGTGGAGTTGTACCTCACCCTGTCGAAGTTGACCCTCAGAACGATTGTCTTTCCAATGGGCCGGCTCCCAAGGGGCAGTCCGAGATCCGGCATGTCCCTGGAAGTCAGAACGTAGCTCTGGTTCTCGTCCTTGATGAGGATGCTGTGGTATTCAACTGGAACCTCTACCGTCTGATAGTGGGGGTTCGTGACGATTCCCTTGAGGACGAGGAAGGCCCCGAGCCTCGAACCCGCTATTGCGTCCTCGTTGATGTGGAGCGGAACGTTGCTGACGACCTTGGTTGTGGGTAGCACTATCACCGTGTTGGCGGAGTTGAAGGTAACGGCGCCGGCAGTGGAGAGCATCAGAAACGAAAGGAGAACGGCCAGTGCCCCGGCAAACTTTTTCATAGCTATCACCTTATCATATGACCGCGTCAACATTTATAACCCTTCCCGAGAAAGGGAGAGCGCGATGATGAGTGAATCCAATGCTGACGGGATGATGAACCCCATACCTGAGCAAGAGGTTGGGGAAATGGGAGAGATCCGGGAGAGGCTTGAGGAGATAGGCCTCGAACTCGAACGCCTGCGGAAGGCCGAGGAAAGTAAATCGCTCCCCGACAGACTTGGCTGGGACGACATCGCCCAGGAGATAATCGGCGCGGTGACCTTTGCCCTTCCGTTCCTCTTCACCGGCGAGGTCTGGGACGTGGCCAAGGACATCTCCATCGAGCGCTCCCTCATAATATTCCTCCTCACCCTCCTGCTCGCCTACCTGTTCCTCGCCAAATCACGTATAGGGAACATAAAGCGCGAGGAGGTGTTCCACGTCCCCAAGAGGCTTCTGACGGTGGCTTCAATATCCTACGCCGTCTCGGCGTTTCTCATATACCTCTACGGTATAAACTCCATAGCGAACTTCACAGGGGAGCAGTTCGTTAACGCCACCGTCATAATAAGCACCTTCGCCGTTATAGGGGCGATAACCGTTGACATGGTGAAGTGAATGAGGATTGTAACCGGAAACAGGTTTGAGGAGTTTGCCGACGAGAGGGCAGTCCTCTTCCCGGAATACAGAAAGAACCGGGACGAGCTGATAGACTTTGCCGATTCCCTCAGGGGAGACGAGACAGTCGTGACCTCAAGCCTTGAGGTTGTTGACCTTCTCTCGGAGCGCTTCAGGAGGGGAGAGGATAACGTCCTGATATACTCGGACACAGGGAAGGCCCTAACCCTGAAGGAGGTCTACGAACTCAGGAAATACCTCGACTTTGACGTCAGGGGAGGGTTCTCTGGGGAGGAGGCAGGGACAAGCGTTCTCTTCGTCGAGGGAAAGACCGATGCAAAGTTCTTCAAAGCCGTGTTTAAGAAACTCTTCGAGTTCAGGGAGAGCAGAAAAGCCCCAAGGGCGTTGAGATTCGTCGAGAGGGTCTTTGAGCGGGATAACTTCGACCTGCTGAGGAGGGAATCCGACGGCGTTTTCCTTGCCGTAATCCCGAGCGAGGGAAACTCAGGGGTCATAAGAAACCTTGGAAACTTTCTCAGGGCGATGGAGGTTTTCAACTTTTCTGTCGAGAGAATAGGGGTTGCCATTGACGTTGACGAGGATAGGGAGAGCGCTGTCGCTTCAATAACGGGAAAGCTCTCGAACTTCAGGCACGAGAAAACGGCCTTCGGCTACCTCGTGGGCGGTACAGAGGTTGTTCCACTCATAATAGGCCTTCCCTTCGAGGATGAAACCATAGAATGGAAGAAACCGACGGTCGAAGACCTCATGCTACACCTCATAGAGAGGGAAGGCCTCCTTGAGAGGATTAAGCCGGGTATCAAGGCCCTCAACGAGAGCCTCGGGAGAAAGCTGAAGCCGAAGGAAGTTATGTATCTAGCCCTCTCGGCCTACGGCCACTGGGGCAACCTTGAGGGCTTCTACGAGCTCTTCGTCATGCGCTCCAGATTTAGAAACCTGAAGTCCATTCTCAGGGAAGCGGGCCTCATGGAGGGCCTCCAACGCCTCGCATGGGCTGAGGGGAGGGGGAGGAGATGAAGCTGGTGTCCTTCGATGTCTGGAATACCCTCCTCGACATAAACGTCATGCTCGACGCACTCGCGGTCGAGCTCTCGAAGCTTATGGGTGTCTGTATAGTAGACGTGGTCGAGGGAATAATGCTGGCGAGAGGAACGCTGAAGGGCATGCGCGCCAGGGGCGAAGGTAACCCGCGCAGGGCGCTGGAGGAGAGTCAGGAGCTCCTCGCGGGCCTCTTCGAGGTTGATGTTGAGCTCGTCAAGAGGGCCTCTGCCAGGGCGGTGCTGAAGGTTGGCGACGAAATAGTCCTCCCCGGGGCCAAGAAAGCTCTGGAGGGCGTCAAAAGGAAAGGACTGAAGGTTACCGTCACGGGCAACGTCATGTTCTGGCCCGGCTCATACACGAGGCTCCTGCTGGAGAGGTTCGGCCTTATGGACTACGTGGACAAGACCTTCTTCGCGGATGAGGTTTTAGCGTACAAACCGATGCCCGAGATGTTCGAAAAAACGCTCAAGGCCTTCAACGTTGAGCCCGAAGAGGCCATCCACATCGGCGACACAAAGGCGGAAGACTTCGAAGGTGCTTTAAGGGCCGGTCTATGGGCGGTCTGGATAAATCCGGAAGCGGAAGGAGTGAGGAGAATCCACGAGAGGGGCTTTGAGGTGCCGAGCGTTGAAGGGATTTTGGAGGTGCTGGAGAAAATGGGGAGTGGAGAGGGCGAGTAAATCTTTCACTTCTTCCCCATTCCGAGCCAAGCGCCAAGCCCCACCTGCCTCGTCTTCTGGTAGCGTAAGTCCTCCTTACGGTAACCAAAGGCCTTAAGAATCCTCTCGACAGCGGGCAGAACTTGGTTCTCGATGTAGTATTCTGCATCGTACTTGTGCTTCGTCGGGTCGAATTCATCGAAGGGTATTGCTCTATCTCCAATCCTTCCCGAGCCCTTGAGCACGATGTAGCTTATGACCGTCCCGGGCCGGATTTTTATTCCCCTCGCGGCGAGGCGTTTTGCAACGGCCACATGCGGTCCGGTGGCCTTGTAGTCCTTCAGATCACGGGTTATCTGCTCGTGGATGACGAGCTTCTCGGGCGGAACCTCGTACTTGCTCAGCTTCTCCGTTACCTCTTTGACAATCCTAACTGCCTCCTCGACGTCACCGTGCTTGAGTATAGCCTCAAGAACCCTCGCCTGAGTCTCCTTCGCTATCTCGCTCCAGTCACGCCTGACTATTTCAAGCCCGCGCGTCGTTATCTTGTCCTCCTCGTCTATAACCGCGTACTTCTTCTTGGTCACGAAGAAACCGCGCTTGTAGAAGCCCTCGTATTCGAGTTCGAGCAGGCCGGGCAGTTTGGCGTTAATGTACTTTAGAAACTCTCTGGCCTTCTTTTTGACGGTTTCGGCATCTGCTCCGGGAATTGTGGCAAAAAAACCGTCGGTGTTGTGAACGAGTATCCCGTTGGCAAAGAACCTGTGAGTTCCTTCAACTTCAATGTCATAGACGTATCCGTCATAGGAGATTTCTTCAATCCTCGATGGATTTCTGAGCCCAACCTCCTGCAACTCGCGGGATGCAATGGTTATCAGTTTCATGTCGGGAGTTTTGAGAATATCAACGGGTTTTATCTCCAAGTATTCTCCATCTAAGTGGCCAATGAGCGAGTGATCCTCTGTAACGTCCAGATACCAGTTGTTAGTCAGCCAGACGCGGTAAATTTTTTTGTCGGTCCTGTGTCTCATGACGTACGGAACCTTCTTCCAAACGAGTCTACCCCTCTTGTCGAGTGTCAGTGCCTCAACCCCACTGAGAACGCAGTATTCTTTCTCACCAACTCTGTAATCAACGCGCTCAAAGAGTCTCTCGATTGGAACGAACTTAATCCTGCCGTTTCTTCTGATGATAACCTCGGT
This sequence comes from Thermococcus sp., assembly GCF_027052235.1. NCBI lineage: Archaea > Methanobacteriati > Methanobacteriota > Thermococci > Thermococcales > Thermococcaceae > Thermococcus > Thermococcus sp. The sequence continues at coordinate 20,264 of NZ_JALUFF010000019.1, read as the reverse complement.
GTCTCCTGTGACGCTATCCGCGTAAAGCACTTTAAAGCCAAATTTCTCCTCTATCTCCCTTATCGTGGTCTCAATGTATTCCCTGCCCCAAGCGGTAACGCTCTCGGCGCACTCCCTGCAGTACCAACGTGCTTTCGCATAGCCGTAGTAACCATAGAAACTATTTGCCAGGATCTTGATAGCCCGCTGCCTGTAATCGAGGAGCTTCCTCTCAACGGGGTCTATCGTTGCCTTCATCTTCCTCTTTATCTTCTGCCTCTCCTCCAAAAGGTCGCCGAGAAGGCTTGGAATGAATCCCGGAAAGTCCTTGCAGAACTTATGTCCAACCTGTGGTGCCACGTCGTATTCCCTACAGCCTTCCCTGTTGAGCGTATCCGGCGAAACATTGTGGGTGATGATTATCGAGGGGTACAAAGAGCGAAAATCTAGATACACAATATTGGCCCATAATCCGCGTTCTGGTTCCTTGACGTATCCACCCGCGTAGCTCTCCCTTCTCCTCGCCAGCTCCCTCTCATCGGGCTTGTTTGGTGCAAGCTCGTTCCTCTCGTAGGCCTTTCTCAGGAGAAACCACTCGACGAGGTTTCCGGTGCTTGAGCGCGACACATCCCAGAGGCTCTGGCCTATGAGCCTCGAAAGTTGCGCCTCCATCGGGAAGAACTCCTTTCCAAGCTCAAAAGTTACCTTGGCATCTTCCATCGAGTAGCGGGCTACCCTTTCCAAACCTTCCCCGCTCTCCCAGGCCTGTGCTATCTCCTCCGCGTAGACCTTCTCCTTCGGCTTCCCAAAGATGGCCTCATAGACCGCCTCAAGGGTGTAGGTTGGTAAGTTGATGGTCCTCCTTATGACGGGGTACAGGTCGAAGTGAATCCTTCCCTTGACTTCAACGGCGAAGCGGTCGCCCATCCTCTGGATTTTCGGCTCGCTACCGTCCCTCCCGAGGGTGAAGTTGATGCCGAGCTTTTCACAGCGCTTTTTCAGATAGGCGAAGTCGAAGTTGTCGCCGTTGTAAGTTATGAGCACATCGGGGTCCTTCTCCTTGACAACGCGCAGAAAGCGCTTTATCATCTCCCTCTCGGTGGAGACGACGTCAACGTAGGGCAAATCAACCTTCTTCCAGGTAATAACGCGCGCCCCCTCCTCGTCGGCGTAGCTTATCATCAGGATAGGCCCTTCGGCGAACTCCTCGCCCTCGTGGTAGAGCGTCTCGATGTCGAAGGCGAGCATTTTGAGTTCCTCATCGCCCTCCATTGGGATGAGGCCCTTATCAATGAGGTAGCGCTTCGCGAAGGGGATGTCGTACTCGTAGATGTCTATGACAGCAGGATGTTCCCTTATCTTGTCCCTGATTGCCGGGACATCTTGGGGATGGGTGAAGTAGAGCTTCCAGACCTCTATCGGCCTGCCGAGGAACTTCTTCTCAACCTTCTCGGCGCGCTTTACCTTGACAACCGTCCCGCGCCTGCTGGCTGTTATCTTCTTGACATCCTCAATTGCAGAGTCGTCCTTCAAGAGGGCGTAGAAGTAGGGCTCGAAGTTTCTATCGTATTCAATCTTGAACTCACCGTTTTCTTTCTTGAAAATCCTTATAACGGGCTTTCCATCCTCGGTTATGTAGTCTGTGTCGAGGATCATGAGGAACACCAAGAGAAGTTTAAGACTGCATCCTAATAAACCTCACTAGGACACTCGGACTCACTTCAAGACGTTGGCGAAGAGCGGGAGGATTTTGGCCGTTTCTTAAGCTCGCCCTTCAGCCTAAGGTACTCCTCCTTCGTGAGCGGGAAGTCTTTAGCGGCTTGCAGGAAGGAGTTAACGAGCTTGACCTGTTGTCTGAACACCTCATCCGGGTTCTCCTTCAGCTTTCTCACGTAGAGCCGTATAAAGGCTAGTCTTTCCTCCATATCACGTTTAGAACGGGACTTCAACTCCGAGCCTCTTTGCGTACTCATCCAGAGCCCTCCAGTTCAGGTAGTCCTTAAACATCTCGTATAGGAAAACGGCGTCTTCTATGTCCTTATCGCTCCCAAGGTAAAGTTTGTAGGCGATTTGAAGTTCTATAGGGGAAATATAGAGGGTTTCGTCATTCAGCCTGAGGGGGATTCTCTTCTTTAAAGCCTCTTCATGAAAACTATCCTTTGGAAACTTGATTTCCGCGTTAGGTATTATCTCGCCCTTTCTGACCATCCTGATCCCCATCTTCTCTTCAAGCATTTCGTAGAGGCCTCCGCAGTCTTCAGGATTTAAAAACTCAAAACCTGCGTTCAGGGCCTCCCTGCACATGGCCACGAATCTCTCTTTAGATACCCGCTCCACTACAAAGTCTACATCCTCCGTACCCCTCGAGCGGCCGAAGAGTATGGTTACGTAACCTCTGACTATCACGTAGTTTGCATGCCTCTCTATGAAGTGCACAACATCAAGAACGAATCTGTCCAAGTCGCTGAGCTCCCTTGAAATCCTTATTCCCCCTTTTCCGACCTCAATTCCCATTGACACACCACTATATGTCCATTCTCACGCTGATATTTATCGTTTTTGCAGATGGGTTTCGGGTGCATCACCTTTTTAAACCTCCTTTTTCAAGTCCCGCCCATGGAGCTGTTTTACAGGGCAAGCTTTCAGGAAGTGGTGGCGGACGCGCTGATGCTCGTTGAGGAGCGCGAATTATCTTCCAAGCACGCGCTTGAGAGAGTCTTTAAGCGAGTCGCTGGAAAAGACCGCGAGAAGGCGCGCGGTTTGGCCCATGCGTACGTCTTCGAGATAGAGAAGTGGAGGAAAAAGATAGACTTCATAATCAACTCGGTTTTGAAGGGCTCAACCGTTGAAGACCTCGACCCCTATCTCGCGAATCTTCTGAGGATAGGGACCTTTGAGATGCACTTCCGGAAGGTTCCTCCCGCGATAGCGACTGACTCAATAATCCGCGTGGTTAAAGAAAAGTTCGATTTCTCCCGCGCCAAATTCGTCAACGCGCTGATGCACTCGGTGGAGAAGTTCGACGTCGAAAAGGCCCTAAAAAGGCTCAAGGAGAAGGACAGAATAGAGTGGCTGAGCGTTCGCTTCTCCCACCCGCGCTGGTACGTAGAGTACGTAATAGAGCTTTTCGGCTACGACGAGGCGGTTCGCTTACTTCTCAGCAACAATAAACCTCAGCGCTACTACGTCAGGGCCAACACGCTGAAGACGGATGTTGATTCCCTCAGGGATTACCTTGAGGAAAACGGTGTAAGGACGGCCCTAACTCCGGTTCCAGACGTTTTGAAGGTTCTTGAATACAAGACGCCGGTTACGAGGCTCGACTGGTATAAAGGGGGCAAGTTCGTGATTCAGGATTTAGCCTCTGCCTACGTTGCCCACGTTCTGGCTCCAGAGCCGAGCGAGAGGGTTCTCGATTTAGCTGCGGCCCCCGGCTCGAAGACCTTCCATGCTGCATCGCTGATGGAGAACAGGGGCGAGATAATTGCTGTGGATTATTCCTACGACAGGCTCATGCGCATGAAGGAGAAGATGAAGCTTTTGGGGATTAAAAACGTCAAGCTCGTCCACGCCGACGGGCAGAGCTTCAGGGATAAAGACAAGTTCGACAAAATAATCCTCGACGCGCCGTGTTCAAGCTCCGGAACCTACCGCCAGTTCCCAGAGGTGAAGTGGCGCTTTAACGAGGAGAAGATAAAGCGAATAATCAGCGTCCAGAGGAACATGCTCCGCAACGCCTACGAGAACCTCCGCGAGGGTGGCGAGATGACGTACTCAACATGCTCGATCAGAATCGATGAAGACGAAGAAAACGTGCTCTTCGCGGTCAATAAGGTGGGCTTTGAGCTTGTCCCCTACGAGTTCAGCTGGGGCGACAGGGGATTCCTTGAGATTGGAGATAAGGTCTTCCGCGCCTGGACCCACAGGCACGACTGCAACAGCTTCTTTATAGCGAAGATGGGAAAGGGCTAGGCATGGCAAACAGCGTAGAGGGCAATCAGGTAGTACAGCGCCGTGTATGCCACGATGCGAACGCCAAAGCCCCTCCCATCTATCCACGCTTCCCTGTACTTTTCAATCGCCTTCTCCGTAAGCCGGTAATAAAGTGCTCCAGCCAGTAAAATAAGGGCCAATGAATAGGGGAGGCTCATCCTATCACCTCAAACCAGAGGCTTTCTCCTCACGGGGCCTCGGGGATATTCCTCCTCGAATATCTCGGCTGTGAAGCGGTAAACCTTAGTGTCCGAGTCAAGCCAGCAGTCGGGCGGTAAGCCTGCCTTCCAGCATGTTTGCGCTAAAAACTCCTCCTCGTCCCAGCCCCACTCAACAGGAACCTGCGGGAGCAGTAATCCCGAGTAGATGCCCTTCTCGATGAGCAGGCCGTCCCTGCCGACCTTTATCTTCTTCGGCCTCTCCTCCGGCGGGCCCTCGATAGGCTCGGGTGGCGTCAGAACGCTTACCTCAACGACGATATCGTCAAGCTCGCTCTCCCTCACCGGCGGGAAGCGCGGGTCGTCAAGGGCGGCGTAGATTGCCGCCTTTATCGTCGCCTCGACGAGCGGGTAAATCGGGAGCGGGAAGCCTATGCAGCCACGAAGGGCTATCTGGGGGGGAACGTTGTGCCTGTTCAGGGTAACGAAGACGCCCATCTTCTCCCACAGCTCGGGCGGTGTATCCGCTGGGGGTTTTATAACCTTCCCGTGCCTCACGTACTCCTCAACGGCCTTCCTCGCGAGCCTGACCAGGAACTCGCCCCACTCATCCTTTATCCTGTACATCGCCACCACCACTTAAATTTACCACCGGTTAGTTTATTAACGTATCGCAAGCCTTAAAACATCGCCGAAGGAAGATAAGACGGGTGTCGAAGGTGGTCATTGTGGAGTTCGTCATAGTGCCCCTCGGGGAGAGGAGCCTCAGCAGGTACGTTGCCGAGGTGATAAAGCTTTTAGAGAGGAGGGGTATTAAATATCAGCTGACGCCTATGTCAACGATAATAGAGGTTCCAACGGTGAGGGAGGCCCTCGATGTTATTGAGGAGGCCCACGAACTGATGTTCAGGCTGGGTGCGAGGAGGGTCTCGACGACGATAAGGATAGACGACAGGCGCGATAAGGAGCGGAGTATGGAGGACAAGGTTAAATCCGTAATGGAGAAGGTGAGGGGTGGTTGACATCAGGGTTCTTGTTCTGGCGATAGACCGCGACGACGACTTCGGCAGGAAGGCGGGCGTTAAAGGCCCCGTGATAGGCAGGGAAGCCTGCATAGACGCGGCCCTAAAGCTCAGCCTGGCCGATCCCGAGGACAGCGACGCGAACGTCGTTTACGCCGCGGTGAAGCTCGCGGACGAGCTTAGGGAGAAGGGGGAGTTCAACGCCGTCGAAGTTGCCCTCATCACAGGCCACCCGAAGGTCGGCATCAAGAGCGACATGGAACTAGCAAAACAACTCGACGAGGTTCTAACGGTCTTCCCGGCGGATGGGGTTATACCCGTAACGGACGGCGCCGAGGACGAGCAGATATTCCCGATAATTGCCTCCAAGGTGCCTATAATAAGCTCCCGTCGCGTCGTCGTCAAGCAGAGCCCCGGGATAGAGACCACATGGTACATAATCGTCAAGTACACAAGGGAAATACTCAGTGACCCCGAGGTCGCCAAGGTGGTTTTTGGAATACCCGGCCTCATGGCCCTTCTCTACGGCCTCGCGAAGCTCTTCGGGGTCTGGAACCCGGAGAGCGAGAAGATAGTCTCGACAATAATCTCGGGGACGATACTCCTCCTGATCGGCGGGATATTCTTCGCCAAGGGCTTCAACGTGGACTTCGGGGCGATACTCAGGGGCATCAAGAGGGCGGTCGTTGAGCAGTTCATCGTAGTCCTCTCTGTGATTGCAGGCCTGTTAATCATAATAAGCGGTGCGATAAACGCCTACCTCAACCTTGAGAGGTACTCGCTGGAGCTGATAGGTAGCTACCCCGGAACGCCGTTGCTCGCCACGCTCATCTACCTAAACGCGCTGGCCGGCCCGCTTGCGATCGGAATCGGCGTCATGATAGCGGGAAAGGTTCTCCAGGCATACCTCAAGAGGGACCCTCACATCTGGTACAGCACATCGGCGCTCCTCATGACGCCCGCCCTCTGGGTCACCGTTGACCTCACGACGAGGTATGCACTCTCGATACTCACCATATCGGACATAGACGTCTTCCAGAAACTGCTGTTCGCGGTCTTCGACATCGCGTTCTCCGTCATAGTTGGGGTCTACCTCAGAGGAAAGGTTAGGGGATGGATGAAGGTTGAAGGAGCAAAGGATGAGCCTGGAAAAGGCGTTGAAGGAGTACAGGCGAAGGCGTGAAGAGAGCAAAGAGAAGGCTGAGAAGCTCAGAGGAGAGTACAACCGCTGGCTTTCAAGGAAAAAGAAGGAGATATTAAAGAAGATTTCGGCCTTGGAGAAAAAGAAGCCCCCCAAGAAAGTAGACGAGCGCCTCCTACAGAGGGTCGAGGCGGAGAGGAGGGCCTACGTCTCCGCTCTGAGGCGGGCCCTTGAGTCCATAGAGGACATCGAGGAACTCGGCAAGAGGCTTCCCGACCTGGGCAAACTCCATGTGAGCCACGGCAGGCACGTGATGGTGCTCTACGAGAAGGAAGTTTACGCCATAAACGCCCTCCTCAAGGAGCTGAGCGAGGGATACGCCAGATACGTGGAGGAACTTTCCTCTCTCCTCCTCCCCGAGGTCGAGCTGGAAAAGGCCATTTCCGAGCTGAGGGATGTTTCCTCCCGCATTGAGGAGCTGGATTCTGAAATCCGCGCAATCGCGGAAGAGCTAGGGAGGAAAAGGGAGGAGCTGGAGTCCAGAATGGCATCTCCCGAGATCAGGGAAACGGAGAAGGAAATTGAGAACCTCAGGAGAGAGTTGCGTAGGAGAGAGATGGAGGTAAGATCAAAGGTCTCCAAGCTTGGAAAGCCCCTGAAGAGAATGCGTCTCGGCGGTCTCGCTGATGAAGTTGCCAGGAACAGCGGGCTTGCCCTCGAAAGGCCGGTGGAGTTTCTCTCCCTGCTACGCTCCATTTACCCCAGACTCGACGGGAAGGCGAAGAAGGCAGCCGAGTGGCTCCTGGAGAACCTGCCGGCGGAGGTCGAGAGGCTGGAGAGCCTCAGGGAAGAAATCGAGGCCCTCGAAAGGGAGAGGGAGAAACTTCTGGAGGAGATTAAGCCACTTGAGGAGGAGATAAGGGAGCTTGAGAGAGACCTCAGGGAGAAAAAGGCCATGAAGGAAAAGCTTGAGCGCAAGAGAGCCCACTTGGAGGAGGAAATCGCGGGGGAGAAAAAGAAGCTCGAAGAGCTCCTAGGTGTTGAAATCGGGATAGCCTTTTAAGTTAGGCTCCCCTAATTCGACTGGTGGTGAGCATGTTCAAGGTTGACAGGCTACGCTTCGGCACGGCCGGGATTCCCCTATCAACTCCAAAGCGCTCAACGATAGACGGCATAGTCCACGTCAGAAACCTCGGTTTAGACGCGATGGAGCTTGAGTTCGTGCGAGGAGTTAACCTCAAGCCCGAGCTGGCGAAAAAGATAAAGTACGTAGCCAAAAAGCACGACGTCCTTCTTACGGCCCACGCGCCTTACTACATAAACCTCAACGCGAGTGAGAAGGCCAAGGTTGAGGCAAGTAAAAGGAGGATTATCCAGAGCGCCGAGAGGCTCTACCAAGCGGGTGGCTGGAGCGTGGTTTTCCATGCAGGCTACTACCTCAAACAGCCGAAGGAGAGCGTTTACCAGAGGGTTCTTGAGGCCCTGAAGGACGTCCAGAGGGAACTAATGGACAAAGGCGTTAAGGTCTGGATACGGCCCGAGCTTACCGGGAAGCCCACCCAGTTCGGCGATTTGGAGGAGATAGTCAAGCTCAGCGAGGAGCTTGAGATGGTTCTCCCGACGATAGACTTCGCTCACGCACACGCGAGGAACAAAGGCAGGTGCAACTCCACCGAGGAGTGGCGCGAGATGCTCTCCCTTATAGAAGACAGGCTCGGGAGAGAGGCTCTCGACAACATGCACATCCACGTGAGCGGTATAGAGTACACCGACAAGGGCGAGAGGAGGCACCTCAACCTCCAGGAGAGCGACATGAACTGGGAAGACCTCCTGAGGGTTCTCAAGGAGTTCCGCGTTAAGGGAGTCGTCATAAGCGAGAGCCCGAACATCGAGGGTGATGCGCTCCTTATGAAGAAGAAATACGAGGAGATAAAGGCCTGATCAGGCTTTCTCAATTAACCCATGCTTCCCAAGGATTTCAAGGACTTTCCCAACGGGGAGGGCATACCTCACGTGCCCGTTGCCTTCAACGGTTTTAGCCTGAAGGAGGGCGTTGATTATCGCCTCTTCCGTCGCCTCGGCGGTCGCCCTGAAGAGCCCGCTCAGGGCATTGTCTGGGAGAGAACTCACAAGCTCTGGTTCTTTCCCGGCTGGAACCGTCTGAGCTGTGGAGAAAGCTAAAACAACATCACCGCTCCCGTGGTAGGCGTAGCCCCCGGTTCTCGCGAGTCCAACGATTGCCCTCTTCGCGAGCCTCTTCAACCCTCTGGCAGTTAACGGGGCGTCCGTCGCTACAACAATCGAGATGCTCCCCCTTCCAGAGGTGCCCCTGCCGGGGTAGTCCTTCAGGTAGAGGCCGACGGGAACACCGGCGGTGGTTAAATCCTCCCTCCTCCCGAAGTTCGCCAAAACGAGGGAAGCGACCGTGTAGTTCTCTCCGCCTATCTCGACGACCCTTGAGGAAGAGCCTATTCCGCCCTTGAACTCGAAGGCGCTCATTCCCGTTCCCGCTCCAACGGAACCCTCCTCGAAGTCGAGTTTGGCATTTTTGAGCGCCTCAAAGTAGTGCTCCTCACCAACTTTCATCGCCCTTATGTCGTTGAGGTATGAGTCGTTGCACTCCATCACAACGGGCGAGACGCTCCTCAAATCCGGGTTCAGCTCTATCATGTGCTTAACCATCGCGTTCGCAACGGTGTAGACGCTCAGCGTGTTTGTTAGTGCGATGGGCGTCTCGATGTATCCCAGTTCATCAACCTGGACGAAGCCTATGGGCTTTGAGAAGCCGTTCATGATGAAGGTAGCCGAGAAAAGCCTTTCGCGGTAGGGGTTTTCAACGGGCGGTAGAAGAACGGTAACGCCCGTTCTGATGTTCTCTCCCTCCATCAGCGTTTTGTGTCCAACTCTAACGCCCAGATCCGCTATGGAGTTCCTCTTTCCGTGCTCGTGAAGGCCGATTCTTATTCCCAAATCAGGGGCCTTCATAGAACCACCGGAGGGGTTTAACCACTGTCCTTAAGGGCTTTGCCAATCAACACTTATAAACTGCAAAAACCGAGTTTTGCCCATGAGGTTTAGGATTGCCCACCTGCTCCTCCTCATCCCGGTTTCCTTCCTGCTGGTCTTCTTCTACCTCCCCATGGCCAGCGTTCTCAAGCTGGGCCTCTGGGAAAACGGGCTCACTCTCACCGGCGTAATCTCCGTTATTGAGAACGGCTACCACAGGGGGGTAATAGCCTTCACCATAGCCCAGGCCCTCGCTTCTACCCTGCTCACCCTGGCAATCGGCCTGCCCGGGGCTTACTTCTTCGCCAACTACGATTTCCCGGGGAAGAGGGCCGTAAAGGCCATTCTCACCGTCCCCTTTGTCATGCCGAGCATAATGGTCGCCCTCGGCTTTACAATTCTCTTCGGCAGGGACGGGATTATAGCTAACCTCATCGGCCACGACCCGGGCATCATCTACACATGGAAGGCCATCCTCTTGGCACACGCCTTCTACAATTTCCCCGTTGTCGTCAGGATGGTTTCAGCGCTCTGGCAGAGGGTGAACCCCCACTACGAGGAAGCCGCCATGGCCCTCGGGGCGAGGGGGTGGAGGCTCTTCTGGAGGGTTACACTGCCCCTGATCTCCCCGGCCATCTTCGCCTCCGCCATGCTCACCTTCGTCTTCTGCTTCCTTAGCTTCTCGATACCCCTCATCCTCGGGGGCTACCGCTACGCCACCATTGAGGTTGACATATTCACCTCCGTCATGACGCTCCTCGATTTCAAAACCGGGGCGGTTTTAGCCGTCATCCAGATCGCCCTGAGTGGAGTTTTCATGTACCTCTACCTCAAGAGCCTTGAGGCCTACTCAAAGAGGGAGGAGCAGAAGCTGGTGAGGGAAACCAGAAGGCTCACCCTCAGGGACTTCCTCGGGCTGAGGGGCATCGGGATGGCCCTTTACATCCTCGTTGTGTTGCTCTTCATAGTCGCCCCTCTTCTGGCCGTTCTCTACGACTCGCTGGTCTTCAACGGCCACCTCAGCCTCGAAAACTACCGCAGGGTTTTCTCCACCGCGTATAACCCGATGTTCGGCACTTCAACGCTCGGCGCGGTGAGGAACTCCCTCCTCTTCGGCTTTGCAACGGTCGTTTTTTCGACCCTCGTTGCCCTCCCGATAGCCTACGCCCTCAACCGCTGGGAGTTCAGGGGAAAGAGGATTCTCGACGTTCTGGCTATGCTGCCCCTGGCCAGCTCCCCGATAACGATAGGCCTCGCCTACGTCCGCTTCTTCCACAGCACCCCCCTCTACTACACCTTCTGGATAGTTGCCATAGCTCACGTTGTCATAGCGTACCCCTTTGTCCTGAGGGCAATATCGACGAGCCTCGGGAAGATAAAGAGGAACCTCTTCGAGGCAGCTCTCAGCCTCGGCGCCAGAGAGGTCACTGCCTTCCTCAGGGTCGAACTACCCCTGGCCATCGGAGGGCTCGTCGTGGGGGCGATATTCGCCTTCGCGATGAGCATAGCCGAGCTGGGGGCGACGTATATGCTGGCCACACCGGAGTACACGACGATGACGATAGCGGTTTACAAGTTCATCGGGGCGAGACAGTTCGGGAGCGCATCGGCCCTCTCGGTTCTCCTGATGCTCGTTTCCGCACTCAGCTTCATGATAATAGAGCGCGTCGGTGAGGAGGTATGGTGAGCGTAGAACTCAGGGGGATTGAAAAGCGCTGGGAGGACTTCAGGCTGAGTATAGAGAGCCTTAAGGTCAGGGACGGCGAGCTCCTCACTCTCCTAGGGCCAAGCGGATGCGGTAAGACGACTACCCTGAGGGTTATAGCGGGTTTTGAACGGCCGGACTCGGGGGAGGTTCTCTTCGGAGGCAGGGTTGTCAACGAGTTGCCCCCCTACGAGAGGGGCATCGGGATAGTCTTTCAGGACTACGCCCTATTCCCCCACATGACGGTCTTCAAGAACGTCGCCTTCGGCCTTGAGATGAGAAAGCTCCCGAGGGCAGAGATAGAGAGGAAAGTCAGGGAGACCCTTGAACTCGTTGGCCTCAGGGGATTCGAGAACCGCTACCCGGAACAGCTCAGCGGGGGACAGCAGCAGAGGGTTGCCCTCGCGAGGGCACTCGTCATCGAGCCGGAGGTTCTCCTCCTTGATGAGCCGTTGAGCAACCTCGACGCCAAGATAAGGGAGAGGTTGAGGGGTGAAGTGAGGAGGATTCAGCGCGAGCTCGGGATAACGGCCCTCTACGTCACCCACGATCAGGAGGAGGCAATGGCGATAAGCGATAGGATAGCCGTCATGAACGTCGGGACAATAGAGCAGGTCGGGAAACCGCTGGAGCTCTACTATCACCCCAAAACGGAGTTCGTGGCCACTTTCCTCGGAACCGGCAACATCCTTGAGCTTGAGGCCCGGGACGGGAAGGCCTGCTTGGGTGAGCTGTGCTTTGACGTCGAAGGGAAAGGCACCGTCAGGGTTTTCTTCAGGCCGGAAAACGTCCTCATAAAGCCCGGTGAGAGTGCAGAGCTCTTGGAGGTCGAGCTCCTTCCGGGAAGGGCGAGGCTGAGGGTGGGAATAGAAGGAACCACCATCACGGCCGAGCGCTTTATAGGGGAGCTCTTCTTCGACCCCGAAAGACCGCCCGAGAGGGTCGGTCTGGAGGTAACGTCCTACGCTGTTCTCCCCCCACGTTTTTGACTTATTTTTGTCAAGATAAGGTTTATAAGTTGGTTTTATAGCCATGTTAATGTCAAGATAACCCGGGGTGATACAATGGGCTGGTTCGAGAGGTACTTCGAGTTTGATAGGTACGGCACGGACATGAGAACCGAGGTCCTCGCTGGAGTAACGACCTTCATGACGATGGCCTACATACTCTTCGTGAACCCTGCCATACTCAGCGACGCAATCGGCAAGGAGGCCTTCAACTCTCTCGTGGCTGTAACGGCCCTGGCAGCTGGTCTGACAACGATACTGATGGGCCTCTACGCCAAGAAGCCCTTTGCACTTGCCCCTGGAATGGGTCTCAACGCTTACTTCGCCTACACGGTTGCCCCAAAGTACGGCTGGAAGGTTGCCCTCGCGGCCGTTTTTGTAGAGGGTCTGATATTCATAGCCCTCACCCTCACCAAGGTCAGGAGCGCGGTAATACACGCAATTCCGAGGAGCCAGAAATATGCCATCGGAGCCGGAATCGGCCTGTTCCTCACCCTAATAGGCCTCAACGACGTTGGACTTCTCTCAGCGGTCGTTAGCAAGACCGGCGTTCTGAAGTTTACCGGCCTCAACGCCCCGGCACTGAAGACCGGGCCAATCTTGCTCTTTCTCTTCGGCCTGTTCTTCACGGGAATACTCATAGCGAGGCGCATCAAGGGGGCGCTCCTCATCTCAATCCTCACAACTGCCTTCCTCGGGTGGATAACGGGCCTCGCACCCTGGCCCAAGCAGATACTCTCAACTCCCGACATAAGCTACACCTTCCTCAAAATGGACCTCCACGGCCTCCTCAACGCCGGAGCACTCGGAGTTGTCTTCGCCTTCTTTATGGTGGACTTCTTCGACACCCTTGGAACGGTAACAGGGCTCAGTGCCAAGGCGGGCTTCCTCACAAAGGACGGAAAGGTCCCCGATGCTGAAAAAGTTCTCCTCACGGATGCGATAGGAACGACCTTTGGGGCCATCCTGGGAACTTCAACGGTAACGACCTACATCGAGAGTGCCGCGGGAATAGAGGAGGGCGGAAGAACCGGGATGACAGCCCTCGTCACTGGCCTTCTCTTCCTCGCGATAGGCCTCTTCATAGCCCCGCTCGCGGGCGCGATACCCTCCTTCGCAACGGCTCCGGCACTGGTCATAGTCGGCTACTACATGCTCACAGCATTGAGGGAGGTTGACTTCAGCGATCACACAGAGGCACTTCCGGCTTTCCTCGTGCTCATAACCATACCCTACACCTACTCGATAGCGGACGGCATAGGCGTTGGCTTCATAAGCTACACACTGCTCAAGGTCTTCAGCGGACGCTGGAGGGAAGTGCACCCGCTCATGTACGCCCTAGCGCTGGTCTTCGTTGCCTACTTCGCCTACCTCGCAGGAGTCTTCTGATGAAAGAAGAAGAGTCAGCCCTTTTCTTTTTCTTCAAGCTTCTCCTTTAGGAACTGCTTGAGGACGTAGGGGCACTGCTCCTGTATGAACTTGGCGAACTCCTTCATCCTCTGGACGGTTATCTCGCTGACGTAATGCTCAAACTGGCAGGCGTCGTGTTCGGCTATCTCCGGCGGGATGCCGAGTATGTCTATGAAGAACTCGGTGAGGAAGACGTGCTTGGAGTAGGTCTCCTCGGCCACCTTCCTTCCCTCTTCCGTCAGGAGAATCCTGTCGTACTTCTCGTACTCGACGAGGCCCTTCTCGGCGAGCTTTTTGAGGGCATCGACGACGCTCGGGGGTTTGACGTTCATGAGCTTGGCTATGTCCTTCACGCGGATAACGCCCTTGTTCTTGTGGAGGATGTACATCGCCTCCAGGTACTCCTCCTCCCTCTTGCTGATCTTCACGGGTCCCACCTGCATTAGGTTTGCCAAAAACCTTTAAGTAGTTTTCCCAAGGCTTAAAAGTTTTAGGAGAACTCCGAACGGTGATGATATGGCGCTCTACTTCATAGGACTGGGCCTCCACGATGAAAAGGACATAACTCTCAAGGGGCTTGAGATAGCGAAGAAATGCGAGAGGGTCTTTGCCGAGTTCTACACCTCCCTGCTGGCAGGGACAACGATAGAAAGGATTGAGGAACTGATAGGGAAGCCGATAAAGAGACTCACAAGGGAGGACGTTGAGCTGAACTTCGAGAAAATAGTCCTTCCGGAGGCGAGGGAGAAGGACGTTGCCTTTCTCACCGCCGGTGACCCTATGGTTGCCACGACCCACGCTGACCTGAGGATAAGGGCGAAGAGGGCAGGAGTGGAAAGCTACGTCATCCACGCCCCCAGCATTTACTCGGCGGTGGCTGTAACGGGACTCCAGATATACAAGTTCGGGAAGAGCGCCACAGTTGCCTATCCCGAGAAGAACTGGTTTCCCACGAGCCACTACGATGTAATAAGGGAAAACCGTGAGAGGGGCCTTCATACACTCCTGTTCCTCGACATAAAGGCCGAGCAGAACCGCTACATGACGGCCAACGAGGCCATGGAGATACTCCAAAAGGTCGAGGAGATGAAGGGGGAAGGCGTCTTTACGCCCGAGACCCTAGTGGTAGTTCTTGCCAGGGCGGGTTCGCTGAACCCCACCATAAGGGCTGGTTACGTGAAGGATATGATTGGGGAGGACTTCGGGAGACAGCCCCACGTTCTCATAGTGCCCGGAAGGCTACACATCGTCGAGGCGGAGTATTTGGTGGAGTTTGCCGGTGCCCCCGAGGAAATCCTGCGCGAGGTCTAGCGAAACCTTTATATTTTTGCTTCCTCCCACTATTCCCGGGATGGGCCCGTGGTCTAGCCTGGTTATGACGCCGCCCTCACACGGCGGAGGTCCGGGGTTCGAACCCCCGCGGGCCCACCACAACAGCCCTTGCCTCGCAAGCGCTGGCGGAAAATAAAGTGCCCTTTCCATAATGTTCGGATTTTGAAAGGGTTTTACTCGCTAGCTCCTTTGGTGAGTGCTTCACTCAAGAAGGCGCCCTTCAGGCGCGGATTAAAATTGAAACTGTCTGAAAAGGCCAATTTAATGTTAAACCCCTCAAAACTTACTCCTTGAAGAGTGCACGACTGACCCTTTGCCCTTTCATGTGAAAGGCACTCTTTTGACCAAACTTTGCTCCGCAAAGTTTGTTCGCCTGCGCGAAGTTTAATCAAAGTTCGTAGCTCCTTCTAAAAAGCAAAATTCTAAGTTGGTTTCCCTTGAACAGCCCTTTTGAAGTGAGGACTTTTCGAATTGCTCCGCAGAGTGAGTTTACCCCTAAAATCGACGCCCAAAGGGCGTCAAAGGAAGAGTAAACTTCTCACGGTTGAGACCTTAAAGAGAGTTCTCCTATTAAAGGGTTTGTTTTAGAAGTTAAACCAACTTGAATTTCTCGCTTTAAAGAGAGATACAAACTTTTAGTGAAGCTTTTCCCAAAAGCTTCAGCGCTGGCGGAAATGAAGTGCCTTTCTGGTTCCAGAGGGTTTATCGACCAATTGCTGATTCTTGGGCGTTTGACCCACCCACAGAATGGTTATCCAGTACGATGACTCTCTGAATTGAGCTCTCGGGTTAATTCACCCAAACCACTAAAAAGCCTGGCGATTATATCCACCCGGTGAAGGAAATGTCGTGGAAAGACAGACTTGGCCTAGTGCACATCTACACCGGCAACGGGAAGGGAAAAACGACTTCAGCCTTTGGATTGGCCGTCAGGATGCTGGGTTCTGGCGGAAAGGTGATAATAATCCAGTTCCTGAAGGCTGGCAGGGCTTACGGAGAGCAGGTTAAGATAGAGGAGTGCGGGGCAGTTATAGAGTCCTACGGCCTTCCCAAGTTCGTCCACGGGAAGCCGAGCGAGGAAGACATAGAAGCTGCAAAGCGGGCCCTTGAGAGGGCCAGGGAAGTTGCATCAAGTGGGGAGTGGGACTTGGTCGTCCTCGACGAGCTCTGCGTTGCCCTAAGCTTCGGCATGCTCGACGTGGGTGAGGTTAAGGAGCTGATAAGGAAGAAAGCTCCCCACACCGAGCTCGTCCTCACCGGGAGGTACTGCCCCGAAGAGCTCTTCGAGTTGGCCGACTACGTGACGGAGATGAGGGAGGTAAAGCACCCCTACCAGAGGGGTGTCCTAGCGAGGAGGGGCGTGGAGTACTGATCACCTCTTTATCGTCGTTACCCCCGGGATGTGGATTTTAAGCTCGACAATGCGCATAAGCTGGATTATCAGCGTCGCGAAGACCAGGTAAATCCCCGCGACTATCAGGTATATCTGGGCGTAGAGGAAGGTCTCCGACGCGGTGACGCTCGCCATGTACATGAGCTCGGGAACCGCGAGGAGCATGGCTAGCGAGGAGTACTTGAGGAGGTAAACCATCTCGTTCGTCCAGCTGGGGAGCATTATCCTGAAGGCCTGCGGAAACACGACGTGCCTTATTATTTGCCACCTCGTCATGCCGAGGGAGAGTGCAGCCTCTATCTGG
The DNA here is from genome assembly GCF_027052235.1 of Thermococcus sp. Lineage (NCBI taxonomy): Archaea > Methanobacteriati > Methanobacteriota > Thermococci > Thermococcales > Thermococcaceae > Thermococcus > Thermococcus sp. The sequence continues at coordinate 3,814 of NZ_JALUFF010000019.1, read as the reverse complement.
CCCGATTCTATCGAGTTGAAGGCTCCCCTCATGTACTCGGCCTGATAAGCCGCGCTGTTGAGCATTATCCCGAGGAGGGCCGCTATCGTTGGGTTCATGACGAAGTTCGGGAGGTACTGCCTTATGAGGAGGGGTAACCCGAAACCGATTATGTAGAGCTGGAGGAGCATTGGGGTGCCCCTTATGAGCTCTATGTAAGCCACTGCCAGCGCTCTGGCTATGCCACCCCCGTAGGTTCTCGCTATAGCCAAGAGAAAGCCCAGGGCAAAGCCCCCGAGGAAGCCGAGGAGCGTTAGCTCAAGGGTAACTTCAAGCCCCTTGGCGAGCTGGCCGATTATGAACCCGTAGTCCATCCTCCCACCTCACAGTGACAAATCTGCTATCCTTCTCAGGAAGGCCTTTGTCTCCTCCTTCTTCGGGTTGTAGAGCAGCTCCCTCGGCTCTCCCCTCTCCCAGATCTTTCCGTTGTAGAAGAAGAGCACCTCGTCAGCAGCGTTCAGGGCAAAGCCAATCTCGTGCGTAACCACCAGCATCGTGACCTTCTTCTTAGCGAGCTCCCTCATGACGTCCAAGACCTCCCCCGCGAGCTGGGGGTCTAAAGCGGAAGTCGGCTCGTCGAAGAGTATTATGTCGGGCTCCATCGCGAGGGCCCTCGCTATTGCTACGCGCTGCTGCTGTCCACCGCTCAGCTCGGCCGGGTACTTCTCAAAGGCGTCCTCCTCAAGGTGAACCGCCTTTAGAGCTTTGACCGCTATCTTCTCGGCCTCCTCGTCGCTCAGGCCCTTCACCACCTTGGGCCCTATCTTGACGTTTTCGAGCGCGGTCAGGTGCTTGAAGAGGTTGAAGTGCTGGAAGACGAAGCCTATCCTCGCGCGGATTTTCCTTATGTCCACGTCCTTCGAGAGGACGTTTATCCCGTCGAAGATTATCTCCCCCTCATCGGGCTCGACGAGCCTGTTGATGCACCTGAGGAGGGTGCTCTTCCCGGCACCGCTCGGCCCTATTATGACCTTCGTTTCGCCCCTCTTCACGCTGAAAGAGACCCCATCGAGAACCGTCTTTTCCCCGAACCTCTTCTTCAGGTTTCTAATTATCAGAACGTCAGATTCTGACGTTGGAGGCACCCCCCGTTCCCTTTATTCCATACTTCTTCGCAAGAACCCCCGCCAGATAGGTGAGCGGGAGAACCATTATCAGGTACAGGAAGGCGGCGAGACCGTAGTAGCGGAAGGGCTCGCCTGTTATCGAAACGAGGTACTGGGCCTGCCTCGTGAGCTCGACTATGCCTATGGCGAGGGCTATCGAGGTGTCCTTCAGGACTATGACGTATTCGTTCATCCACGCCGGAACGGCCATCCTTATCGCCTGCGGCAGAACAACGTACCTGAGGGTCTCCAACTTGGACATCCCGAGGGAGTAAGCTGCCTCTATCTGCCCCTCGCCAACGGCCTGTATGGTGCTCCTGAATATCTGGGACTGGTAGGCTGAAGAGCGTATCCCGAGGCCTATAACCGCCGCCCAGAAGGCCGGCAGGCCTATTCCAGTCAGGAGGGGTATGGAGAAGAATATCACCATGTATATCGCGAGGAGCGGAATCCCCCTGAGGGTTCCCTCGTAAACCATAGCTATGTACCTCAGCACCTTACCCCCGTAGGTCTCCATTATCGCCACGGGGAGCCCAACGAGGAGGCCGAGGATTATCGAGAGAACCGAAAGGATAACGGTCATCTTTGCCCCTTCGAGGAGCATCCTCATTGCAACGTCGAGAGAAACCGCGGTTCCTATCAACGCCGGCACCCTCCGGAAAAGGGAAAGGGGAATCAGCTACCGAAGTACTTCTCGACGAGCTTGTCCCACTCAGGGGAGTTCATTATCTCCTTGAGGGCCTTGTTTATCCCGTCGAGGAGCTCCTTGTTACCCTTCTTGACGGCTATTCCATAGTGCTCGCCGGTCTTTATGGTGTAGACTATCTCAACGCTGTACTTCTTGGAGAACATCTTCGCGACCGGGCTGTCGAGCACAACCACGTCAACCTGCCCGTTGAGGAGTGCTTCAAGGGCCGCAACGTAAGTTGGGTACTCCTTTATCGTCGAGCTGTTGCCGAGGTGCTTCTTGACGTAGATTGCCCCCGTTGTTCCCTTCTCAACGCCTATCTTCTTGCCCTTGAGGTCATCCACAGAGGAGACCTTTATCCCCGAGCCCTTCCTCACGAGGACGGCTTGATCAGCCTCCCAGTAGGGTATGCTGAAGTCAACGACCTTTTCGCGCTCAGGCGTTATGGTCATTCCGGCTATGACGACGTCAACCTTGCCGGCCTGGAGGGCAGGGATGAGGGAGTCGAAGTCCATGTCCTTTATCTCGACCCTGTCGTAGCCCATCTTCTTGGCTATGAGCTTTATCAGGTCTATGTCGAAGCCCGTAATCTGGCCGTTGCTTGCGTTCTTATACTCGAAGGGCGGGAAGTCCGCACTGGTTCCGACAACGAGAACCTTCTCCTTTGCCCCTGTGCTGACGCACCCGCTCGCGGCGACCGCCAGCAGAAGGGCCACCAAAACAACAGCGACGTACGGGGACTTTGCCCTCACGATGACCACCGTTCTGAAAATTGACTGCATTCATTTAAAAATTTGCTTTTATCCATCTGTTAAACTTCCAGCCCAAAATTTTCACGGTGAGAAATTCCTCAGGAGGATGATTTTTCGGGTGACTCCTTAGCGGGTTTCGACATTAACCGAAAAGCTTTTTAGTTGGGAGTGATTAAAATAAGCCGGGAAGATTTTAGTAACAATTTTTTAGAATAGGTCGGAGGTGAGAATATGAGCAACGAGCTGATCCAGCAAATAGTGCAGGTTCTCAAGGAGCAGGTCGTCCAGGACACCGTCGTCCCGAGGAACATTAGGAGAGCTGCCGAGCAGGCCATCGAGGTTCTCCTCGACGAGAGCAAGGAGCCCGCCGTCAGGGCGGCTGATGCGATAGCAATCCTTGAGGAGATAAGCGAAGACCCGAACATGCCCATGCACACGAGAACCATCATCTGGGAGGTTCTCGGAGCCCTTGAGCAGGTGAAGTGAGCTTTATTTTTTCGCTCATTTTCCGCAAGGTCTTTCAGTCAGGTACCAAAGCTTCGCGCTCTCCTCGACGAGTTCGGCCTTGTAAAAGGCCTCCCTTAGGGTTCTGCCGACGGTGACTACACCGTGCCTCTCCATTATAACCGCGTCGGCTTTTCTCAGAGCCTCTGAAGTCACCTCGGCGAGCTCCTCGGTTCCAGCGGGCCTGAAGGGAGCTATTGGTATCTTCCCAAGGTAGAGCTCCGCCTCGGGGGTTATTATCGGAAGCTCGCCCCTCAAAAGGGCCGAGACCGCTATCGAATAAGGCGGATGGAGGTGGGCTATGGCCCTAACGTCGGGCCTCTTCCTGTAAACGGCCAGATGAAGGCGGTACTCCGAGGAGGGCCTTACGCCCGAGAGCTGGTTTCCCTTCATGTCAATAACAGCCACCTGAGCCTCGTTCATCTCGTCCATAACAACACCGGTGGCTTTTATAAAAACCCTGTCCCCGAGCCTTACGCTCAGGTTCCCGCCGAAGGCGGCGGTTAAACCGCGTTGGTGGGCAAGACGGGAGTATTCTACCAGCTGGGATTTAATTATACGGCTCACAAAGATCACCTTTTGAAATATTCTCTCCCCCCTCGATTTCCTCCTCAAAATGAAGCTCAACGGCCTCTCGGAGGTTCTCCATGAGCTCATCGAGGGTTTTCCCCTGGGTGAATATATCCTCCTCGATCCCCCTAGCACACCAGTATTCCCCGTCAAAG